>JBIOXP010000162.1:0-9324 GCA_044869705.1 Binatia bacterium
GAATTACCAGCGCCGGTTTGAACGGCAAATTTTCGGTCAGCACCCGCCCACCGTTCTGGAAGCCAAACTCAGCCATGATCTCGCTTATTATCGTTACTTCGATCGCATCGCGATCCTCGCCGAACAAGCGCCGGATTTAAAAACCCTGATCCACGACTTGAAGCGGCTAGCGCCGGACGCAACTCTCCAAAGCACGGAAAAATACCTCGCGGAGTTGAGCTTTCGATACGGAGCAGCCGCAAGCTAGAGTCGGGGGTTTTTCGATTGTTTGTTGTGCTCTAGCCAATGGCAGACGTAATGGCTACGCTGACAGCCATGCCTTCGGGCTTTGCGGTTTCCAGAACAGTACCAACGACAAACAGCTTCAAAAGGAGGCATCGATGATCGTCGTTTCGAATCGGCTTCAGGTTGCCAAGGGCCATGAGAAAGAATTCGAAGAACGCTTCGAAGGACGGGCACGCCTGGTGGAAAACATGCCGGGCTTTGTTCGTTTGGAAATTCTCCGGCCCATCAAGGGCGATTACTACATCGTGCTGACGCACTGGCGCGATGAAGCTTCATTTCAGGCATGGACGGAAAGCGCCGAATTCAAGGAAGCGCATCGTAACCGGCCCCGGTCTGAGATCTTTTCCGGACCCAATATTTTCGAGATGCACGAAGTGATTCAGCACGCCGAGAAAGCTTGAGCCGCGTCGCTGCGCGCGGCCGGGGTCAAGCAAAGTTATACAAGCGGGCGCAGTTGTCCCACAGGTATTTTCGTTTGCTCTGCTCCGAGAACGGCAGTTGTAGAAAAGTTTCGATCGCGTGTGGGTATTTGACGTCGAGATGCGGGTAGTCGGTGGAAAAAACCATATTATCTTCGAGATCGTATTCGGGAATGTGCTTTGCCGTGATCTCGTCGCATTCCACGGCGCCGTAACACTGTCGTTGAAAATATTCCAAGGGTGAGAGAGTGAGATAGGGATATTCCGCTTTGCCCGTGGTCTCGGCGTATTCGCCCATGCGCCAGAGAAGCCAGGGTACCCACGAACAGTTTCCCTCGAGAAAGGCAACTTTGAGTTTGGGAAATCTTTCCATGACCCCGCCGAAAATCATATCGCCGCAGGCGAGCATATTGGCGAAGGGAAACCCGAAGGTATTGAACATCGAGAACGTCGAGCAGATGTGAAAAAAAGCCGGCTGAGGCAGGTAGACCCTGCCCGCTTCGTGGAAGCCCACCGGCAAATTGAGCTTTTCACATTCGGCCCAGAGCGGATCGTAATAAGGATCGCTCCATTTTCTTCGGTTCACATGATTTGGCCTGAGAAAGATTCCCCGAAAGCCGTATTCGTTGACCGTGCGGCGGATTTCCTCGATGGCGCCGCTGATATCGTGGGGCGCAACCATCGCAACCCCAAACATGCGCTCGGGATTTGTCTCGGCGAAGTCGTGGAGCCAGTCGTTGTAGGCGCGCGCCACCGCGGTAGCGAAATCCGGATCGAGCTCATCGATTCCCAGTACGGTCAAGCCGCGGGTCGGAAACAGAACCGCCACATCCAGGCCCTCTTTGTCCATTGCCTGCAATTGCGAAACCCCGTCAAAGTTTCTTTTGCCCGCCTCGCCATATTTTTCTTCAAAAAATTCTTGGCGATATTTAGCCAGAGCAGGATTCTCGGGATTCCGCGGGATCGGCAGAATCTTGCCGTCGAGCTCGATGCCCAGATCGCGAAAGGAACGATTGAGACCTTTAGGTGCGCGCTCGAGGTACTTTCTGTCGATGTAGCGTTGCCAGAGATCCGCAGGCTCGAAGACGTGCATATCGGAATCCATCGCCTTGAATCCACTTTTGGCCATCTGTTTCTCCTTGCATCAGTTTGGGTCACTTGCTCTGGGACAAGAACTGCAAATTCTCGCGCACTTTGGGTTGGATGCTCAATACTTCATTGACCCATCTGCCGATCTCTTCGGGCGAGACGTAAGTGATGTCCAGCCGCAGCCTGTTCGCCTGAGCGAGGAACTCCGGGTCTTCAAGTGTCGCTTTGAAGGCGCGGCGCAAGATCTCCAGTCTCTCTCTCGCTGTTCCAGGCGCGACGGTCAAAGGGCGCTGATATTCCATTTGCGCCATGTATGCTTTGTATGTGCTGGCATGGATGTCGTCTTTCAGAACTTCGCTGAACAGCGGCACATTTTTGAGCTCGACATCCGCAAGCCGGGTATGCACCAAAAACGGAACCATGCGCTCGTCGCCTTTGGCGTCGAGTAAATCCTTTTGCGTCGCAAGCACCGAGTCCCAGTTCGTGCAATGCCCGTCGACTTCACGGCGCTGCAGCGCGATCTTGATCTGCGCCGTTCCCTGATAACCGGAAACTACGTTGAATTTTGTGCCGATCATCTTATTCAGCATGAGCGGCAGATCAATGCTGTGCGAACCGGGCGCGGTCCCGCCCATGCGAATGGGCTTGGTCGATCTGGCAATCTCATCGAAGGTTTTGAGCCCGGTAAATGTCATTATCAAACAGACTGGGACGCCTTTACTGGGCGCACCCAGCCAGCCGAATTTCCGAGCGTCGAATTTGATATTGGAATCACCGAGCGCCTGATTGAGGACGAAGGCGCTGTTCCAGTTACCGATCGTCAAGCCGTCGGGTTTCGCGCTATTGTAAATGTAATTGGCTGCGACCAGGCTTCCGGCGCCGGTCATGTTTTCTACCACGGCCGCAGGGTTGCCGGGCACGTGTTTACTCATGAACTGGGCAATGGTGCGCGTGTATGTATCGTAGCCGCCACCCGGCGCTTGGCCGACAATAAAGCGCAGAGTTTTGTCTTTGTAGAAATCTTGCGCAAAGCCACTTTGGTCGGGGACCAATAGCAAAATCAGCGCAATCAATGTGGCATTGCAGGCCCGACCAGCAAGAGTTTCGTTCATCTTCGCATTTCCATTTTACAATAAACCTGGCGTTTCGATGTGGAGCAACAGACCAGCTCTTTTACCGAACGAGCGGCGGCCATTGCAAATAGGTAAAACGGACTTAGGGGGAAGGCGGCCTGCGAGCAGTTGGACAGTACCCTCTGTATATGCTCAACTATGGGCAGTTTAGTCCAAAAGCATGGAGGTTCTCGGATGGCAGCTATCGCCCCCCTTATCGCCATGGTGATAATCCTCTTTATCATCTTCAAGTTAGCAAAGTGGAGTGCCTATAGACGCAAATAAACTTCGCCTGTCGAGAACTCTGTTTCAATGTCGATGCCGCGTTCTCAAGGAGCCGCTCCCGGCCTGCGACTATTTTCTACCAGCAAAAATATTTTCGCCGCCGTTTTCTCGAAACACATTGCTTCGGCATCAGTTTTTCTGCGCGGCGCAATCCGAAAGGAATAAGAAATGAGCAAAATAATCGCTACCATCGTCTGTGCCCTGATGCTGATGACCGCCCTGGGCAGGTCGGTTTCGGCACGAGATCGTCTGGCACACGGTTATTCGAGCGCAAGCGGTGTCTTTGCGGGTCTGTGGGTAGCGCAAGAAGGCAAGCTTTTCGAGAAGTACGATATTGATTCGCACCTGATATTGATCGCCTCGGGATCGATGATGGTTCAAGCGATGCTCGGGGGTGATCTGCCGATCGCTGGGGCTGCCGGTAGCGCCGCCGTGGATGCGAGTCTTGGCGGAGCGGACATCATCATGTTCGGCTCGATGGTCAAGGTGCCAGCCTTTTACATTATGGCTCTTCCAGAGATTAAGTCGATCGACGATTTGCGCGGTAAGGCGGTTGGAGTGACGCGATTCGGGTCGTCAACCGATTTTACGATGCGTTATGTGCTGCGCAAACAGGGGCTCGAGCCCGGCCGTGATGTCACGCTGATTCAAACCGGCGATCTGTTTGCCGCGGCGGCGTTGTTGCGCACCCGCGCGATCGTGGCGGCGCCATTTTCCAGTCCGACGAACCTTAAAGCCGAAGAGGCGGGCGCGCGGGTACTTATGAACATGGGCAAGGCCGGTGTTTACTTTCCCCATGATGCCTTCATGGCGCGCCGATCGTTCATCAATTCCAACGTTGATCTCGTGCGACGATTTCTGAAAGCGTACGGCGAAGGGGTGCACATGCTGTTTACGGACAAGGAGTTCAGCCGGCGCGCCATCGCCAAATATGCCCGAGCGACGGATGCCAAGACTCTCGATACGGTTTACCAGTACGCCATCGACTATGTCGACAAGATCCCCTACAACACGCGCGAGGGCATTCAGGAGGTTTTGGATCAGGCCGCGGCACGAAACCCGAAAGCGAAAGAGGCGAAGCCTGAGGCGTTCTACGATGATCGCTTCGTGAAGGAGCTCGATAGCCAGGGATTCTACAAGCAACTGTGGAAATGACTGAGCGGGAATGGAGTGTTGGAGTGATGGAATAACGGGGTGATGGGATCGGAGGATCTATGAAACGAACCATAATCGGCCTTCTGATTCTCGCACTGAGCCAGTGGACTTTTTCTATACAGCGGGCACGCGCTGCGGAAACGCGGATCTCGATCGGCGTCACCGAAACCATGGAAACCTTCAATCCCTACGGTGACAGCGTGTCACTGATGTACAGCGTGTGGTGCATGGTTCTCGGCTGCCTCGGCACATACGATTTCGACAAAGGGCAGCACGTCGGCTTGCTGGTCGAGAGCTGGGAAGTAAAAGATCCGAAAACCTGGTTGTTTCACCTGCGAAAAAGCAACCGTTTTCATGACGGCTCGCCGGTCACCGCCGAGGATGTGGTGCATTCGCTCAAACGAACGCGCAGCGATCCCTTTACCAAGCAATTCCAGAACGTCTCGGCGGTGGCGGGAGAGGCGGCGGTTGACAAGTACACGGTTAGGATCACCACGAAAGAGCCGACGGCGCCTTTGCTCGACTATCTTTTCGACCGGGTGATCGTCACCAGTAAAGCGATCTACGACAAATACGGGGCGGAAGTTGCCGATCGACAGTATCCAATCGGCGCGGGGCCTTACAAATTTCGCGAGCTCATTCCGGGGCAGCGACTCGTGATCGGTAAGGACAAGAGCCATCCCATGTGGAAACAGTATCCGCAGGCGCCCGATGAGATCGTCTTTCGTCTCATGCGTGAACCCGAACAACGGGTCACGGCGCTTCTGAACAACGAGATACAGATCGCGCAATTTGTCCCGCCGCACCTGCGCGAGCGGGTCGAGCGCAGCGCGAACCATAAGATCGTCAAGTTTCACACGGCTGAGATCATGTTTCTCGCGATGATGCCCAAGGTCAAGCCATGGGACAACAAGCTGGTCCGGCAGGCGGTCGGCTATGCCATCGATCGCGACACGATCATAAAAACTCTGCTCCGCGGCGAAGCGTCTCGCTTGGACGGACCTATTGGCGAAGGACAATACGGCTATGATCCCAACCTGCAGCCTAAATACACCTACAATCCGGAGAAAGCGCGCGAGCTGCTGAAGCAGGCGGGTTACCCCAACGGAGTTGACGTCGAACTTTCAACTCCGGTCGGGCGTTACACTCTGGACAAGCAAGTTATCGAAGCGATGGTGCCGATGCTGACCGCTGTGGGAATTCGTACCAAGCTGCTCACCCCGGAATGGGCAACCCTGTGGGCGAACGTACAGGTTGGAAAAGTGCCCTTTTACTACATGGGCCGGGGCGGCGTTGTTGATCCAAGCGCGGCCTTGTCTCAGTACTTTGAAACCGGCGGCTCGCCACGCATCGGTTATTCGAATCCGAAGGTGGACGAACTTTTGGCGGCCGAGCGTCAGGCGTTCGATCCGGCGAAGCGCAAAAAGTTACTTTCCCAGGCGATGAGCTTGATTACCGAGGAAGCGCCGGCGCAGTTCATGTGGCGGCATCAGCTGCTCTTCGGCATGGCGAAAAACATCGATTATCGACCCCTGCCGAGTGAACGGATCTTCGGTTGGAACATGAAGGTGCGATAGAGACGGAGTAATGGAGTGGTGGAGCACTGGAGTGTTGACCGACCCTATCACTCCATCATTCCAGTACTCCAACACTCCAACGTTTCCGGTCACGTCGCGTTTGGACGAAAGCCGGACTATAATTGAAATGATTGTCGATCTCTGGAGGGAGTATTTTTGATGACCAAGGAACGAGTTGGGTACGCGCTGGGCTACGGTAAATTTACCAACGTGAAGGAAATGGCAGCGGTGATGAAGCAGGCTGAGGAGCGCGGGTTTGAAATGGCATTTTTTTCCGAGACGATAGAGCTGATGCGCGACTCGGTAACTTCACTTGCCGCAATTGGACTCGCAACCAAGCGTTTGAAGCTCGGTACCACGCAAATTGTCCGCTTGCGCGGTCCGGTGGTCATGGCCCAATCACTGGCGACGTTGGACGAACTCACCGATGGCCGCATGACGATTGCGCCCGGCGCCTGCACCAAGAGCCATGCGCGCGTTCATGCGCTGCGCCAAGACGTGGGCGCCACACCGCCCGAGGTCCTGAGGGAATACGTTGAGTCCATGCGGCTTTTACTGCGCGGCGAGAAATCTTCCTATCATGGAAAATACATCAATTTTGACAACGTCGGCTTGGGGTGGAAACCGATCCGCCCACATATTCCGATTTATTTGCCGGCCACAGCAACGGCCGGTTTGAAGCTCGCCGGTCAAATTGCCGACGGTGTCGTTCTCAATGCCGTGTGCTCGCCCGAATATACCGTGAATGCTTTGCGCATTATCGGCGAATCGGCTGCCGCAGCGGGCCGCGAAGTCAAAGATTTTGAAGTCGCGCAGATTATCAACTGTTCCATCGAAGACGATCACAAAAAAGCTCTCGATGCCGTGCGCTGGGAAGTGGCGACGAAGCTGGACCCGGTGCAGATCTCGTTCATTGCGGCGCCGAAAATGCGCGTCGGTGAGCCCTATATTCGTAAGGAAGACATTCCGCTTTTCGAAAAAGCCCACGCTGCCGGCGGCATGGAAGGTTTGATCAAAGCCATTCCGGATTCCTACGTGGAGGGTATGACTGCCAGCGGCACCCCGGATGAAGTGAAAAAACGCGTGCAGGAATACCGCGATGCCGGTGTAAGGATTCCACTACTGCGTCCAGCGGCAGCACACCAGACGCAACGGTTACTCGATCTGTTCGCGCAGTAATCGGAGGATCGAGGATCGATGATCGTGAAGACGACTCCATCCTCTTTCTTCAATCGTCCATCCGCGCTTTGCTAATTGCATGTACCGCGTCGGTATCGATATCGGGGGCACTTTCACCGATATGCTATGGGTCGGCGAAGACGGCGTCGCTGTGATCGGGAAAACCCTGACGACGCCAGAGGATCCGAGCCTCGCGGTGGAAAATGCGCTCGGGCCGGCGTTGCAAGCTGGTCACACGCAAAGCGAGCGCGGTACTTTGATCCATGGCACGACTCTCGTCACGAACGCATTAATCGAGCGCAAAGGCGCGCCAACGGCACTGCTCACGACCGCCGGTTTTCGCGACGCGGTGGAGATCGGCCGGGAGCACCGCTACGAACTTTACGACTTGAACCTCGATCTTCCCAAGCCTTTGGTGCCGCGCCATTTGCGGTTTGATGTGCCGGAGCGAATGGCCGCCGACGGCACCCTCATCGAACCGCTCGACGAGCAATTTCTCCGACGAATCATCGGAGAACTCTCGGATAAAGGCATCAAAGCGATCGCCGTGTCTTATTTAAACAGCTTTCGCAATCCCGCCCATGAAAGACGTACCGCGGAGATCATCGCAGCAATCGCGCCGCACATCCGCGTTTCGTTGAGCTCCGAAGTGGTTGCGGAGATTCGCGAGTTTCAGCGCACGAGCACGACCTTGGCGAATGTCTACGTTCAAGAGCGGGTCGCCAATTACCTGGCGCAACTACAGGCCCGCTTGGATGAAATCGGTTTTGTCGGTAATTTTTTTATCATGTTGTCGAGCGGCGGCATTGCTACGCGCGAGACGGCGTCACGTTTTCCGGTTCGGCTGCTCGAATCGGGGCCGGCAGCGGGGGCATTGGCCGCGGCGCAAGCCGGCCTGCGTTGCGGGCATCGGGAGTTACTATCGTTCGACATGGGCGGGACGACCGCAAAGCTTTGCGTCATCGAAGACGGACAGCCGGCGAAGACGCATGAATTCGAAGTCGATCGCGTGTACCGTTTTCGCAAGGGCAGCGGTTTGCCGGTGCGGATCCCGGTCATCGATATGATCGAGATCGGTGCCGGCGGCGGCAGTATTGCCCGCATCGACTCGCTAGGTTTGCTCAAAGTCGGACCGGATAGCTCCGGCGCGGACCCGGGGCCGGTCTGCTACGGGCTGGGCGGAACCGAGCCGACGGTCACCGATGCCGATCTGGTGCTGGGTTATCTGGACGCAGATTATTTTCTCGGCGGTAAAATGCGGCTCGATGTGACAGGCGCGCGCACCGCGCTCGCACGGCTGGGCACCGAGCTCGGTATGTCTGTGGAGCAAGCGGCTTGGGGCATTCATCAGATCGTCAATGAGAATATGGCCAATGCAGCGCGGGCTCATTTAAACGAACGTGGAAAGGATCCACGGCGCATGCCCATGTACGCGTTCGGTGGCGCCGGACCCGTGCACGGTTATCGGGTGGCGGAAATTTTACGCTTGGCCGCCCTGATTTCTCCGTTCGGCGCCGGCGTCGGTTCGACCTTTGGTCTGCTCGCCGCGCCTCTGGCGTTCGATTTCGTCCGCAGCGCCTACAGCCGGCTGGATCAGCTGGACTGGCACTTTGCAAACCGCCTGCTCGATGAAATGGCCGAAGAAGGGCGCAGCGTTCTGGAGCGCTCCGGATTGAGTGCCGGACAAGTCACTTATCAGCGCAGTGCAGATATCCGTTATGTCGGTCAGGGCCACGAAGTCGCGGTGCTATTGCCCGACGGTGTGTTATCTGCCGGACATTTGCCGCGCATCGGTAAGCTTTTCAATGACGCCTACCGGGCGCTTTATGGCCGCGAAGGGCCTGACGTCCCGCTCGAGGTGATTAACTGGCGCGTCGTCGCGAGCGGCCCGCCGCCTGAACTCAAATTGAAGTTGAAGAGCAATACTCGCAGAGAAGGGGAGCCTGCCCGAAGGTTTCGGAAAGCGTACTTTCCCGAACGCGGCGAGTACATCGACACGGCGATCTATGACCGCTATGCGCTTAACGCGGGAATGGAATTCACCGGGCCCGCGATCATCGAAGAGCGCGAGTCGACGTTGATTATCGGCGCGGGCGGAAAAGCTCGCGTCGACGAGCGGCTGAACATTGTTGTGGAGCTCGATCATGAAAAATAGCGTCATCGATCCAGTCACATTGGAAGTGATCTGGAGCCGCTTCATGTCGGTCGCGAACGAGCAGCAGG
>JBIOXP010000163.1:0-4607 GCA_044869705.1 Binatia bacterium
GAGAAAGCGTCTTTGGTGGCTAGCGATCGAGCGGGAAATACGCGCGAAATGAAGCTCGTTTATGAGCTCAAAAATGTCAAATACAAAAAGAGCTCCATCCACATCGATGACAACTTTATTCAGCAGAAAGTCGCGCCGCTCCTAAACGATGTGGCTTCGCGCCAGGCGAGCCCAAAAGAGATCTTTATCAAAGTAAATAAGAGTTTGCGCAAAGAAAACGAAGACAAGATTCGCTCGATCACCGAGAAGGAGACCCCGACGATATTCTGGCATGACGCGTTTAGCCAGCTTAGCAATTCCAAAGTCGAAGCAAATTTTGCTGATGCTCGAACCTACATATATAAGGAGGATGCGATCGATTCCGCCTATCATCTCGGCTACGACCTGTCGGTTACTAAGCACTACCCCGCAGAAGCCGCCAACAGCGGAAAGGTCGCGTTTGTCGGTGATCTCGGCATCTACGGAAACACCGTTATCATCGATCATGGGTTGGCGCTATTTACGCTCTATGGCCACCTGAGTTCGATCGACGTCAAAGTCGGCGATCAAGTCAAGCAGCGCCAACTCATCGGCAAAACCGGTGAAACCGGGCTCGCTGCGGGCGATCACCTCCATTTTGGCGTATACCTGCACGGCCTGGCCGTCTTACCGGTCGAATGGTGGGATCAAAAATGGATCAACGACAACGTGCAGCCAAAGCTGGCGGGCTCCACGGCTGAGATGAGCGAAGAGATAAAAGATAAAAAACCCGGCTTACGACTGGCCCGAAAGCGCCGAAGATAGTTTCATCACTCTGTATCTTCCGCGAAGATATTCCGCGCGTTTTGTTCCCTTCCACCGCACCTAACTATTCTCAGGTTTCGGGGCCGGATAGATCAGACAAGAGATAATGGCTGCCAGGAGCGGAAAAACCGAAATGCTTGTGAGAGCAATCGGCAATCCGTAGTGATCTGCAATAAGTCCGGCCGTAAGAGGGGCGAGAAACGATACGCTCATATTTGCGCCATAAATTAACGCCACAATACTGCCGGATAGATGCTGCGGTGCAGCCGACATCGCTGCGGAGACAATCACGGGTCGAAGCGCCCACAGCAATGCGCCGAGTGCTCCCAATCCCACGGTCAGCAAAAACCCCGAGCCCAGGTGTGGGATAATTACGATCGCGACAAAGCTCAGAATCGAAAATACGGTGATCAGACGATTGTGGCCCAGGCGATCGGAAATCCAACCGACACACGCCGGCGCCATACCGGCGAATAAAAACAAGATCGACATGTAGGCGCCGGCGATGCCCGCCGGGAGCTTGAGATGCAACGAAATGTAAAGCGGCAAAAAAGCCGCGAGCGCCGTCTGGCCCATGGCGCGAAGCGTCGAAACGGCTACCAGGCTGAACACGGCCTTGTTCTTGACGACGTCTTCCCACACTGCACGGCGGTAATCTCGTGCGCGCGGCACGGCGACATTTCCCTCCGCACCGAATGTCGCATACAGCAATCCAATACATAGCCCTGGAATTGCCCAGATCTGCAGGCTTGTCCGCCAATCAAAGAAGTTGAGCAAAAAACCGATTGTCATCGGGCCGATGACTTCGCCCAGATTTGCGCTACTATCATGTACGCCTAAGGCAAAGGCTTTCTGGTCCCGATACTTCGCCGACAGAATCGCCAGTGATTGAGGATGAAACCAGCCGCCGCCAAACCCGCCGATGCCCATAAAGAGCATCAGAACCGGAAATGTCCAGGCAGCGCTTAAACCCAGGCTCGCCAAACCGATCATGGCGATGCAGCCGCCGAGCAAGATATTTCGTCGGCTGGCGAGATCAGCGAAAAATCCCGAAGGGAAACTGGCGATCCCGGCAAAAAGCGTCCGCGCCGAAGCGAGCGCGCCCGCTTGCGCCAAGCTCAACCCCAAGGAGCTCGTAATGATCGGCAGCACCACAACCACAACACCATTGAAGAGGTGCTCGGTCATGTGGGCTGAGCAGTTCGCAGCCAGTCGGCCCCAACCGGCCACTGGGTTTGTTAGCGTTTGTACCTGTTCGGCTTTCGACACGAGTCTCTCGGAGCCAAGTTATCTACGATGCTTATAAAGAATTTCTATCGGGCGCAACTGCTATCGAACAACTTGAGGGGAAGCGCTCGGTTATAGGAAAGAATTTGCCGTCGATGAAACGCGTGGAGGTTAAAATAGCACTCCCGTAGTTTTACCTCATGTTTCGAGCTTGTGCCGCGACAAAACGCCGGCAACCGTCTTCAGTCGTAACTCAGCAATGCCGAACTGCTCGGCAAACGCTTTGAGGAGAGCTTCGTTCGCTTTGACATTTTCCGCAGGTTTTCGCAGCAGCCGGATTGGTACTCGTCCGGCGCGATTTGACGGGCTCAGGTTTTCTCGCCTTGACGATCAGCGCAAGTGATCTGCGTCACGATCGCTCTACGACGCAGCGGCACGCCTGCTTTTATGAAATTTGAAGTACGTGATTAACGCGCTTGCTTCTGCACGAGTTCGAGGAGTTGCTGGTACGATTTGAGGAGATCGGTCGAGGTAACGATTCCGCACACCCCTCCGTCGTCGTCTATGACCGGTAGGCAATTGATACGCTTCGCGAGCATTTTTCCGACGGCATCGATGATCGGTGTATTGCGCTTCACTGTGATGGGCTGCTTTGTCATGATCTGATCGAGTGATTTTGAGCGCGAATTGGGGTTTCGCGCTAATGCGCGCAAAATGTCGCGGTCCGAAATGACCCCAACCACTACGCCTGCCTGGTCGATCACGACGCAATGGCGGAAATATCGATCGTTCATCAAGTTGGCGACGTCATTGAAGCTATGGTGCGGGCTTAACGTAACGACTTTGCCGGTCATCACATCGGCTACTTCAGTGGGACCGATAACCAGGGACATTTCACTGGGCGCATTTTGCGAAACCGACTTTCCATTCAAACTGTTCAACATAGAAGGACTCCTAAAACTGCAGTAATTAGGGCTGATCCGCTCGATTGAAGCAATTCCTACACCATCGTCCGATAGTTTTTTATACGCTGCGAATCATTCGCGCGATTGGGGAACAAACTCTCCGAGCACTCCTTCATGTTACCGTAAATGCATCGGCCGGCCGGTAGGGAGGCGCGCCCTGGTCGTGCAATCGGGGCTCGGCGCGACGAAATTGGTCGGGCTGGCAAATTAAAGCAGCTCGCTTTATTCCGCTGCGTTAAAAAGAATCGTTCGCGGCGATCGGTTACTGCGCAACAAGATGTCTCAAAGAAAAGAGCTTGGGACTAGATCGTTATGCAGAAAGTAAAGCCCTGACCCCCGCATCCTGAGGCTAGAGCGTATCAACTGAACGACAATTGGCTCACGCGCTCCATCAAATCGTGGTGCGCCACCTTTGCGTCCAATAAAATCTGCTTCTCATCGAGGCGCTGAAGTTGCCGCTCGCGCATCACTATCTCGCCTTCCACGATTACCGTTTGCACATCGCTAGCCCTGGCGCAGTGAACGAGTTGACTGAAGATATCGTTGACCGGTTGGTTGTGAACCGTATCGATATCGACGAGTATCAGATCCGCTCGCTTGCCGATTTCCACGGTTCCGCAAACAGATTCGAGCCCTAGCGCCTTGGCGCCGCCGGCCGTTGCCATACGCAGCACGGAGAACGGATCGATGACGCCGGCGTCTTGATGATGTACTTTTTGCAGCAGCGACGCGGCTTTCATCGTGTCGAAAAGATCCTGTGAATGGTTGCTCGCCGCCCCGTCCGTACCGAGACCGATGTTCACGCCCTGGCGAATCATCTCGACAATGGGCGCGATTCCATCTCCAAGCATCATGTTGCTCACTGGATTGTGAGAAACCGACGTGCCGGTTTCCCGGAGAATGCCGATTTCTTTCTCTGATACGTGCACGGAGTGAGCGAATATCGAATTGGCCGCCGGAATGCCGAACTGAGTAAGAAACTCGACTACGCCCTTTTTCCCGTGTTGTCTTTGCACGGACTCGACCACCGATTTTGATTCCGCGACGTGAGCGCTGATGCCAAGCGAATGATCGTCGGCAAAGCGCCGCAGATCTCGGAGCAACTCAGGCGTCGTGTTGATCGGCGGAGTATTCGGCCCCGTCATAAACTTCAGACGGTCGCGATTCGGGTGCTGAGTCAGAAGCATCTCGATCTGTCGAAATGCTTGTTGCGGTTTTTCCTTCGTGCAATTCGGTACGATCTCGCCCGCATCCATGATCGTCCGTGCGAACACTCCTCTCAAACCCGAATTCTCGATCGCCCGAATCGTTTCGAAGGCGCAGTCGGGACTAGGGTTCAAAAAATTGTGCTCGCAAACGGTCGTCACACCGCTGCGGACCGCCTCGACGCATCCGAGCAAGCTTCCCGCGTAAAAATGCTCGGGCCGGAGCACGCGCGCACAGCCATAGATGCGCCGAAGCCACGGCATCAGTTCGAGATCTTCCCAAACGGCGCGAAGCAACACCTGGTAAAGATGGGTATGGGCATTTACGAGTCCGGGCAGGAGCACGGCACCACCGGCGTCGACAACGTGTTCGCCCGGCAAAATCTCCGGCGGCCTGCCAGACTCTAGCCCAGCGATGACGCCGTTC
>JBIOXP010000164.1:0-5421 GCA_044869705.1 Binatia bacterium
TCGACGCCGACGCATGGCTTGCCTCGAAACAGATTGTCAAATTCGGCGGCGTTGCCTCCGGGTCGGGCTCGGATGATATTCCAAATATTCTCAAAGCGACGATTGGATTACCGATTCAACTGGTCTCCGGCTACAAGGGCACGGCCGACGTACGTTTGGCGTTCAACAGCGGTGAAGTCTCGGGTCTGAGCAATTCGTGGGAGTCCACGAAGTCGACTTGGCGTAAGGAATTGGAAACCGGCGAACTGAAGCTGGTCCTCCAGGCCACGCTCAAGCCGCACCCGGAATTTCCCAAGCTGCCGATGGCGCTCAATTACGCCAAAACCGAGGAAGCCAAGCGTCTGATCTCGACCCTTGCACGGGTGCACGGACCGACGGTGCGGCCCTACGTTTTGCCGCCGAGCACGCCGAAAGACCGCGTTCAGATTATCCGCAAAGCTTTCATGGACACGATGAATGATCCGGAGTTTCTCGCCGAGGCAAAAAAAGCCAACCTCGACATCAATCCGGATGACGGCGCCACGCTTGAGCAAAGCGTAAAAGATATTTTGAAATTGGATTCGGAGTTGGTCGCAAAGCTCAAGGAAATCCTCAAATGACGAACCGAACTTGTACTGTGTGTCTCCTTCTAATCCGGGCAGAGCTGGCATGGCCGGCCTCACTCGTCATAGCCGCGGTGGGCATTCAGGCTAATTCGGCGGGGAACAAACCTGGATTATCGCCTGCGCGGTAATGAGAATTGCGGGAGGCGAAAGATATGCCTCTTTTATTTTTGTGCGCCAATGAAATTCATGAATTGCGTCGTGAACTCTGCTTCGCTTGATGAGGCGAGCTAACTCAATGCCGGAGTTCAAGCTCATCTCTGCCGATAGTCACGTCAATGAACCGCCCGAGGCCTGGGCGCGGGTCCAGAAACAATATGGCGAGCGGGCGCCCAGGGTCGTCAAGGATCCGCCGGGAGTGCCACAGGGTGTCTGGCTATTGATCGAGGGCTTGCCACCCGTCGGATTATCGCACTATTCGAAGGGCTTGGTGGTCAGTAAAAATCAGGGCATTTCCGAAGTCGAGCAGGAAAAGCATTTTGAGACGATTCGTTTCAATGAGAACTTCCGCTACGAAGATTATCGCGGCGGTTGGGAACCTGCCGCACGTTTAAAAGATCAAGATGCTGACGGGATCGAAGCCGAAATTCTCTTCTCCAGCGCGGCGCGCCAGCTTTACAGTATTGTAGATGAACCGTTCCAACGCGCGATTTTCCGGTCGTACAATGCCTGGCTCCAGGAATTCTGTACCCATCACCCTAAACGGCTGATCGGCCTGGCGACATTATCCATCTTGAATATCGAGCACACGGTGGCGGATATCCACGAGTATGCCAGGCAGGGTTTTCGGGGCGTGCAAATTCCGACACGGATTAAAGACAGCGGCTATTACGAATCTAAATACGAGCCGATGTGGGCAGCATTGGAAGAAACCGGCATGATCGTCAATGTCCACACGAGCGCGACGCAAGGCGTTGCGCGCAAACATTATGAAGGCCCGAGGGATATCGATCCAAAAACGCAAAGTCTTGGGTTTGCCAACAAACAGGCCCCCGCCCAGCAGTTCCTCGGCAATCTGATTCTATCCGGGGTGTTTGACCGTCACCCGAGGCTCAAAATCGTTTGTGCGGAGTTCGATGTGGGCTGGGTGGCCAATCTGGTTCAGCAAGTCGATTATTGGTTTGGCCGCGCCAGCACTTTCGACGCCGAAAAAAATATCAATAAGCTCCCGCCGAGCGCTTACTTCAAGACCAACGCCTTCTTTACCTATCAAGACGACCGCGCCGGCGTTCTAACGACTCCGGTCTTCGGCGAAGACAACTTTCTCTGGGCTAGCGATTATCCCCACGGCGTAACCACTTGGCCCAACTCGCAAGCGACCGTCGAGCGTAATTGCGCAGGCATCGATCCCGCCGTGAAACGGAAGCTCAATCGTGACAATGTCGCCAAGCTCTACCGTCTCAGCACATGAAAAAGTTCAATGACAGTATGGACTGAAGCCCATCACTCCACTACTCCATCACTTCGATACTCCAAGACTTAGAGGTCTCCCATGAAGATCACCGTTGACCGCGCCAAATGCGAAGGCTATGCCAAATGCGTTCAGGCGTCTCCGAAAGTCTTCAATCTCGACGCCAAGATGATAGCCGTAGTGATCGATCCCAAGGCCGATGCGGATGAAAAAATCGTGCTCGCTGCTAAAATCTGCCCGACCAAAGCCATAAGCCTCGAGGAGGAAGCCACCGGAAGAAAGATTTTTCCCGCAGAATGACGTGGAGTTGTCGGGTACGCGATTCCGCGTCAAAGCAGACCGTGCGCTTTCTCTCTATCCAAGAGTCATGGCAATTCGGCCATCAGCCGGCCATAACCCTGGACCGGCTGTCGCACATGCAGCCGTTTTTGAATTTCCCAACATTGCGCCAGCCCGGGATGGATCACCGGCACACCGAGATCCTGCTCGAGCGGCTCGACAATATCGAGGATGCGCAACTTGCCGCCTTGAAAGTAGATCGCATCGGCGTCGCGATGGCGTAGAAACAGATTTCTCGCTTGATGATAAATATCCTTCGATGAAAGGCGGCCGACTTCTTCCCAAGGGCCGGGCAGCTTTTCCAATGACAGGACCTTGAACCCGGCATCAGTAAAGTACCGCGCGACGATGCTGGTATCGTCGAAGTCATAACCGATCCCGACAAATTTCTTCACACCGAGCGCCCTCATGGCGGCAATTTGGTTCGTTCCCGAAGTGAAAATCGGAATCGCAAACCGTTTTTCCCATTTGGCAATCAACTCGGCCTCCCCTTCGTGACCCAGCAACATGAAAGGCGGAGTTCCCGCAGGGTGGATTAGATCAACTTTGTCTTGCGCCAATTCCGCGATTTTTTCTTCGTAGGCCGGGATGGCCGCCTGAAATTCTTCGATTTCTCCATGGCGGACATTGTTGAAGAGCGGGATGACGCCGATCCCATCGGGCAGAAGCTTGATCAACTCCACCAGCGAGCCCGATCCTTTGGTCGGCTTGATGATCCCGACCATACCGCGCCAACAGTCGTAAGCCATGGCCGTTTTCCTTTCGATTTCGCGCAAGCTCTATTTATCGTTATGGCGTTCGCGCACGACCTGCAGCTCTTCCAAACACCCCGGGCACAGATAAGCGGCATGCGGCAAAAAAATCAGCTCGTCTGGGTCGCGCGCCTCCATACAGACGCCACAGAGACGCTCTTGCTCGTGCAGTGACACGTCCGGTTTTTGTTCCGACTCAGCCGCGATAATTCCGCTACAGAGCTCAACGCACTCGTTGCAAACCTGCACGCCGATGCCGGCGATGAGTCGCGGCACCTCGTGCTCTCCCTTGCCGCAAAAAGAACAACTCAATTCCACTTCCTTATCGACGAATTGCGGAATCTGCTGTTCCCAGGTGTCGCCGAAGGCTTTCTTCAAAGTTTCCTCCAAGGCCGTGCCGATGTGCAGTAGTTGTCGCGCAATCTCAGTCCGCTTCGGCGTGCTCTTCGATTCGAGAAAGCGCGTGACGGCGAGCTGAAAATGTTTCAGAGCACGGGCGTAGTGTTGCTCGAAGATAAGATCGGCGCATGCCATGAATCCGAAATCGGATGGAGACTTTGCCATAGCGTTATTCGTTGCTGCTGAGCGGCACGCTGTGAGCTCGTTCAGGTCAATTTAAATCATCACCGTACCGCAATTGATGTTGTAGACCTGACCCGTGATATACGCGGCAGCATCGCTGGCGAGAAAAACAATCGGACCGGCGATATCGTCGGGCTCGAGCACGTGGTCCAACGGAGTCGAACGCAAACGCGCCATAGTCTCTTCCTCCGTCCGGTGCTGGCGCGGCATATCGGTATTCGCCGAGCCGGGACAAATTGCATTGACTGTGATCCCCTCCGGCCCGAGTTCACGCGCCAGAGCCTTGACGAAACCGATGATGGCCGCTTTTGACGCGGCATAATCGGCAAATTGCCGCCCGCCGGTATGGGCGATCGAGGATGCAATGCTGATGATTCTGCCGCTCTTCTGTTGGCGCATGGCGGGGACGAACGCCCGCGCGCAAAGAAAATTACCGCCCAAGTTCACGTTGATTGTCCGATCCCAGTCCGCTTCGCTTTTGTTTACCACCGGCGCCTTCAGGTAGATTCCGGCATCGTTGACCAGAATGTCGATCCGGCCAAAACGCTCGAAGGTTCGATCGGCGAGCCGTTTCACTGATGTTTCGTTCGCAACATTCACCTCCTCGGCAATGGCGTCAGTTCCGATCGCCTGGAGCTCCGCCGCCACGCCGTTCGCTTTTTCGCGCTGCAGATCTGCGACGACGACCCCTGCGCCTGCGCGGGCCATGCTCAGGCAAATGGCGCGCCCGATGCCCTGCGCCCCACCGGTGATCACTGCGATCTTATGTTTTAACCTCATCAGCTCGTTTCCCGTGCGTTCGCGAATTCTGCGCGACGATGAGGGCGATCGTCGGTCGCCCCTGGTTTTTCTCCGTGGCCTTTGTGTCCTCTGTGGTTAAATTTTTTTGCCCCGACTAGATTAATCCGCCGTTACAATGGAACAGCTGCCCGGTGATCGCGGCGCTCTCCGGCGTCGTCAGGAAGTAATACAACTCCGCGAGGTCTTCGGGTTGAGCGGTGCGGCCGAGCGGGATCGCTGAATACCAGCGTTGCCGGCGCGCCTCTGGAGTTTCTTTTTCCATTACCCGCGGCGTGTCCGTAGGTCCCGGCGCTACCGTGTTGACGCGAATTCCATCGGGCGCGAGCTCCAAGGCCAAGCTCTTGGTAAACGCCACAATTCCGGCTTTTGCTGCCGAGTAGGGCGCCCGAAAGGCCGACCCCGTGACGGCGTAGTTTGATGCCGTGTTGATGATCCGTCCGGCTCGCTGCTTTTGCATGAGCCGGCCGACTTCGCGGCACATGAGAAAAGTCCCTTTCAAATTGGTATCGATAACGCGCTTGAACTCCGTCCAGGTAAAATCCTCTATTTTTTTCGTATAAAAGCTGCCGCCGGCGATGTTGGCCAGGATGTCGATTCGGCCAAAGCGCTGCGCCACGTCGCTGACGATCGCCATTACTTCGCGCGCGCTTGTCACGTCGACTGATAAGGCATCCGCTTGGGCGCCGCTCTCGGCAATTTCGCCGCGCACCTGCTCGGCGGCGGCGTGATCGTAATCCCCGATTACGACCCTCATGCCGGCACGCCCGAAACGATGCGCGACGGCCCGGCCGATGCCGTTTCCGCCGCCGGTGATCAATGCGACTAGACTCAATATCCTTCTCCTTCGCAAGCGCCGGAATAAATTTCGCCGATTTCCTTTCGATACCGCTCAGCCACAGCCTTGCGGTCGACTTTGATTTTTTGAAAGACGTTG
>JBIOXP010000165.1:0-3899 GCA_044869705.1 Binatia bacterium
CGCGAGTTCTAGTCCGGACTTGTCGTGGAGCGCGCCCGACCGCTCGAGAGCGCATGACCTCTTATTACCAACGAGGGAGCATGCGTACTAACGTTCGATCGCGCAGCACCCAATGGTGGAGCAGCGCAGCAGCTGCGTGAAGCGCGGCAAGGATAATCAGCGCATTGGCGGCCACTTCATGAATTTCCTTCACCGAGCGTGCGAACGCACGATCACGGGGCCACGGCGAAGCTATCTCCGTCACACCAAACAACGGGAGAGCGTCGCCCCGCGCGAATTGCAGGACGATCCCGGAAATTGGAACGGCGACCAGCAACGCATAGAGGGCGTAGTGAACGAGCCGTCCGGACCGGTCGAGCCATGCACCCAAGATCGTATGTTCGATTGGCGGCGGTCGATCGGCAAAGCGCCAAAGCAGGCGCAGCACAAGGATACCGATCACCGCAAGTCCGGCCGAAATATGCACGAACAAGCCTGCAGCCCGCGCCGCCCCTTTCGGAAAAACATCGTCGAACTGACCAAGGAGCCAAGCAAGAATCACCAGCGCCACAGTGATCCAATGCATCATCTGAGAAACCGAACCATACCCTTCAGCCGAATTACGTAGCCGCATGCCGGATCTCCTTGCGCCGAATTACTCAATTGTGCGTCAAACAGGGACGCCTTGATCCAAATCAAGGTCACGCAATTCCCTCCGGCTTTTTTCGAAAATGACCCGCGGCTATCTGCTTTTCCGCCCGAGCGGCGCACCAAATCGGAGGCGTCTTTGCATCAAAGCCAAACCTTGACCAAAATCAAAAACGTCCATTGCAATTGAGGGTTTAATGATTCTGCAAACCCGCGTGACGCGGTTCCCGCAAGGTCGTTGGGTTTGCAAATCCTCTCAACTTCAGCCCCGACTTCTGTCGGGGCTTTTTCTTGCCGCCACACAAAGCCGGCGTCTGTTTTTTTGACCGACCATTTGGCGAGCCTGGTCATTGGCAACCCGTTGGCAGCAACACAATGGTCGCGGCCGCCAGCGAAATAAGGCATTGCAGAATTGGTGGTGAACGCAGTCGATCTCGAACCCGTCTCAGTAAGAGAATTCGCTGCTAACAGGGAAAAGAACAGGGAATTTTATCGGAAACCGCCTGCCCGGTGCGATTTTGTGCGCTAACAGCGAGCAAATTCAGAGGCTTGCAGCGAAATTCCCTACTCAACGATACAGGGAATTTTTGCGAAGGAACAGGGAATTTGCACGCGAGAACAGGCACTCTGAACGAGCTATAGAGCAAAGCCACTCCCAGATGATATTTTTGGAAGGGCCAACTATCGAAAAAAGTCGCGTGCAGACGATGAGCAGCGCTGTCGTGTATCACAAAGACTGCATGGACGGCTTTGGCGCCGCTCTCGTCGCCTGGAAGAAGTTCGGCGCCCAGGCCAGCTACATCCCCGTGTCGTACGGCACAGAACAGGATTCATTCGTTGATGACATGGCCAAATCAGCGGAGCAGCATCCGCTGTCCGAGCTGTACGTGCTGGATTTTTCGTTCAATACCGCCCAAGTTCGTCGATTAGCCAAGCTCTTCAGAAAGGTAACCATCCTTGATCACCACGACACTGCGCGAAAGGAATTGATGGAGGAGCGCAAAATCGATGAACAGCGCGGGTCGAGGGTTTGGGCCGCTAAGCGGGAGATCGAGGACCTTGGGAATGTCTTGGTCGATTTCGACATGGACAGGGCTGGCTGCCAGCTGGCATGGGATCATTTTTTTCAACCCTTCCAAACAATAAACCGTGAAATTTCTCGACCCGAATTCATCAACTATTTAGGGTGGCGCGACCTTTGGTGGCACAAGACACGAGACCCATACAAGAAATACGCAGATGTGATCGAAGCACTCCATTTGTACTTGGATACGGTGCCATTGAGTTTTCATTCGTGGGCCAAATTCTGTGACGAACCCCAGGACGCAATTCTCAAAGGGATGCCGATTGTCGCCTACCAGAAGCAGCAGCTTCGCAAGGCCGCCGCGAACTGCGTTGAATGCGTAGTCAACTGGACACGCAACGGAGCGAGTATCGCCCATCAAGTTGCACTGGTAAACGCGCCTCATTTCATGGCGAGTGACCTGGCAGAAGTAGTTTATCAGCGTGCCGTTGCTGACGCCTACAAGATGGTTGCGATATGGTGCGCAGGAAAGGACGGCGGTGTGACTGTATCCGTCCGATCGCGGGGACGGCCGGGCGACATCCATTGTGGGGAATTCGCCAAACTCTATGGCGGAGGTGGTCACCCAGGTGCCGCAGGATTCGACATTAGTCTCGAACAGTTGCCGATGATATTTTTGCCGTTACCCAATTGAAGGTTCCACACTGGCAGACCATCACCAGCGCCGTGAAGATCGACATGGCGCAGTAAGTCCTCGCGTTTCTTGGCGGCAAAATCGCGGCCAAGGGCCGTTCGCGAGCGGATGGTGGTGGAGGGAGTGGAGACATCCGCTTTACCCCCGAGAGCGGACATGTGCGGTGCAACTAGAGATGTCGGCTAAGGGCCAATAGCGGACATAGTTGCGAGGAAGAATTGGGCCCCTCGCTCAGTCGTTTCGCGTCAAGCTATTTAAATTTCTGGTCGCTCGCCATCTGCAGGCAGGTCAGCAGTTCGACGTAGCTCCGAGGGCCGGCAGCATCGCCCTGCAGTCCGACGCACTCCCGAATGCTTGCCGGAGAAAACTTTTTCCACTGGCTTACGAGTGTCGCTCGCGCTTCTTGTTCGTCGCGCAGGCAGCCCGGATTACTGGCCTGCCCACCCGCCGTGTTCTGATAGGCCTGCACATCTGCCTTGCAGGTTTTACGGAGGTCGAAGGTGGGCACATCGTCCGCGAGTACCGGAAAAGATTGCCCAACAACAACAACCGCCGCGCCGACCGCGGTCAGCATAGCAAACCTTGTCATCTTCAACCTCCGTAAAGCTGGGTGCACCGCTCTTCCGGTAGCGGGCAACAGCACGAGCACGTCGGTTTCACACAGCGGAGCACCGCCTGCGTGAGTATCTACGCTGCGAGCTTCGAAATCGAGTTGGACCCTGGTCCCATCCTGTCATGTCAGCTAAGGGCCAAAAGCGGACATCGCGCCTGTATCCAGTGAGAAGACTTAGGGTGTCGGTTTTTCCGCTCTCGGCTGCAACGCTCACGTCACTTTTTTGACGGGAGGTATCGTCCAGCTACCGTTGATGATCGACGGGCTCTTCTCATTAGGCCAGTACATACGCAGCATCAGGATGAACTTGCCGGCTGGAGCGGGAAGCCAATTTGACTCCTTGTCGGGGGCCGGTGAGTCCTTCTGGATGTACAGATCCGTAGAGCCGTCGGAGTTCGTTTTGAGATTTTGCCGGTGACTGATTGAATAGCGATTGATTGGATTGCTTACAAAGAAATACTTGTCATCGTACATCGTGAGCGACCAGAAACCCTCCACCGGTGGCAGCTGCCCTTTTGGGAAGCGCATGATGTACTTGTTCGATCCCTCATATGCATGGGCTTCGGCATCTTTTACCGATGTCGGATAGACCGCATCCTGCGGTCGGTTGGCTCCGAGGCCGATCGCCGTCACGAGAGCGCGCATCAAGTAATCAGTGCCGTAAATGCCGGTCTTCGTTGTAAACCCAAAACCGTTGATGTTCTTGACGGCTTTGTTCACCTTGAACTGAAGCATGATCCGGTCAAAGCCGATCTCAGGGATACGCTCGGCAAAATCGGCGTTCAGCCTGGTCGCGTCAAAATCCTTGCCCGGGACCAGGCCAATTCTTGCAAACCGCGCCAACTCGGGCGCGTCTGCTGCCGCTGGCGGATTGGTTTTCATGAGTTGCGCGAGAAGGGTGAAGTATTCCTTTGCATCCATCCGGTTGACCTGCTCACGCA
>JBIOXP010000166.1:0-4580 GCA_044869705.1 Binatia bacterium
ACTGTAATCGGATCGGTGATCATCCCGCTTTCATATTTTTTTACCTTCTCGACCTCAGCTGCCTGGTCCCAAACCGATAAATTGCGGTGAATGATGCCGATGCCTCCCTCCTGCGCCATGGAAATTGCCGTTTTCGACTCGGTTACAGTATCCATTGCGGCGCTGACGAGTGGTATTTTCAGTTGAATGCGATCGGTCAAACGTGTCGAAACATCGATATCGCGCGGCAATACCGAGGACTCGGCTGGAATCAACAAAACGTCATCGAACGTCAAACCGACGGGCAAGACTTCTTGTTCAAGCATGATTCACCTCGAGTAGGTAAAAAAAAACCCAGACTTTAGCCTGGGTTCTTTGGCGCTCAATCTGTTGTTGAGCAAACATGAAATCTTATACCAGGAAAATTTTCTGGCGGCAAGATTTCGCGTTGAGGCGCACCGGCCCTTGTGATAGCAACTGTTCATGCCGCTCTAAGAATACGAATGCCGCAACGAACATCGCTTCGAGATCATTCAGAAAGCATCTGGCAAGCCGCTGCGTCGTTGCGTTATCTGCACTGTGCCCGTAAAACGCGCTGTTTCGCAACCGACTCTGCTCCATAACCGGGGCGTGCATGTCTTCGACCGCGTCACCAAAGACGATGCTATCCGTGACCGCCCCTCCTCGCTAAAATCACTACGCAAAGACAAATTCTGAGCGTCTCGGGCTGGCCAGCGGTCGTTAGCGCTGCGAGCTTTCGCGATCAGCGTCCGGCATACAGTCAGTAGTTTTCCTGCTGACGCAGTGTTAATCCGACATTTATCTGGCTGCCGCTAAAGCGAAAAATCTCCAGATATCGTGGCATATCACTTGCTCGTTTTCTGAGCGGGATTCTTATGTCGGCTGCGAATTTTTGCAATAGGAGGATCGCGTCATGCCAAAACCATCGGATATGGAGCGCGTCAGAGCCAATACTCCAGCGGAAATAAACTGGCGTATTGATCGGCAAATCGAAGACAGCGTGCGGCGTTATGCCAGTGAGCCGAAGGATGTCATTTTGCGCCGCGTCTGGGAATTGGAGCGCGAATGGGATATCGAGCGCGTGTTGCAGCTGATGGCATCGTCTCTTTCACTCACCGGCATTTTAATGACCGGAGTTCGGGATAAGCGCTGGATCATTTTGCCGGCCGTGGTGCTTTCGTTTTTGTTGCTTCATGCGGTACAAGGTTGGTGTCCTCCGGTGCCGGTGCTCCGTCGATTGGGTGTGCGAACACGGGAGGAAATTGATCGCGAGCGCCATGCATTAAAGGTGTTGGTCGGCGATTTTCCGACAATTGGCAATTTGCAGCCCGGCGCCGCCACACACTGAATTCGGTTCGGCTCGTGGCGATCGGTGCCGCCCAAACATCATGCCTCGGTGAGGAGCTCTACCCGGCCTTCGCGTCGCTCGACCTGCACGGTCGCGTATTGAGCCTGCCGAGTGATCAGAACATCTACCGAGGCTGGTCCGACACGCAAATTTTGGATACGTACTTCATCGAGAAATCTCGGTAGCACCGGTCGCACAAACGACAACCGCGCGTGCGCAGCATCGATACTCATTCCGAGGATTGCTTGCAGCAGCAAAAATACCGCGGCGGCCGACCAAGCCTGTGGCGAACAAGCGGTTGGGTAGGGAACCGGCCCGGCGCCTTTGCGCCTGTAAAATCCGCAAAACAGCTCGGGCAGTCGATACTCGACAGAAAGGCTCGCATCGAACAAGCCGCCGAGAATCCGACCCGCCTCATCCTTGAAACCATATCGTGCTAATCCGGCGGCGATCAGGGCATTGTCGTGAGGCCAAACCGAGCCGTTGTGATAAGACATGGGATTGAAGCGTGCCTCGGAAAACCCGAGTGTCCGCACACCCCAACCGGTAAAGGAGTCCTCTTGCATGAGAATACGCGCAATGGCTTTTGCACTTTCACCGTCAGCGATACCTGTCAGCAAGCAGTGACCTGGATTGGATGAGACGACGCGGCATTGCCGCTTATCGCCGTCCAAGGCCAATGCATAAGTCAAAAGATCGCTGCACCAAAACTCGTCTTGGAATCGCTCCTTGAGACTCTCTGCGCGTGCCGTCAGGGTTCTGGCCTTTTTGCGACGGGCCAACGCCGTTGCGATGGTGGCGCCCGCAAGACGTGCCGCATAGACGTATCCTTGCACCTCACACAATGCGATCGGCCCCTGCGCCAGAGCGCCGTCGCTGTGCGACACCGAGTCCCAAGAGTCTTTCCAGCCTTGCTGAATCAGGCCTTTGGGCGAGGAACGCGAGTATTCGACAAAACCGTCGCCATCGCAATCGCCGTAATGTTCGATCCAGCGAAGCGCTAAGTTGATCTGCGGCCAAATCGACTTGACGAACTCGAGATCCTGTGTTGCCTCGAAATAAGCGCCCGCAAGGACGACGAACAGCGGCGTCGCATCAACGCTGCCATAGTATCGGTCGAACGGGATCTCCCGAAGCGCGGCCATTTCGCCCTTTCGACTCTCATGAAGAATTTTTCCCGGCTGCGCATCGCGATCGGGATCTTCTCGTCTCGCCTGGGTCGCCGCCAAATAGGAAAGTACCCCCCGCGCGATGCTCGGATTGATCCACAAATATTCAAGCGCGGTAATGATGCCATCGCGACCGAACGGAGTGCTGAACCAGGGCACTCCTGCATAAGGATAAAGGCCGTATTGCGTTGACGTAAACATCATATGCAGATCGGCACTCGACTGTGCCAGCCAGTCATTGAATTGCTCGTTTGAGGTGGAGACTTGAGCATCGTGGCTCTGTTGTGCGCTCAGATCTCGTTCCGATTCCGCATGCGAACGTTCGTAATTCGAACCGATGAAAACCGGCGTCGACCCTTCTATTTCGCAGGAGTAAGTCAGTGCGAACTCTTTTTCTTCTTTAGGACCCAAAGATTGCACGAAACCGGCGCCGGAAATGGTCAAACTGTCAGGCATCGGATCGCACCGAACAATCGTCCGGCGACTGACCCCATCGAGTCCGCGGTAAGCAAAAGCAATCTGCTCGCCGCCGTTCTGCTCTTCGCGAAAATTTCCTCGCGTTTGTCTGGCCATGCCGCGAACCTCGAAAATGTCCGCGAAGTCAGCGCCAAATTGAATCGAAAACCGCACCTCCACAGGTGACAAACCGTAATTTATAAACCGGTACGTCTCGAAGCACCTCGATTGCCGCAGCAGCTTGCTCCGCGTGATGTGCAAACTTCCACGCGGCAATAGAAGATGGCCAGAGCGGTAAATATCCGGATTCGTCAAATTCACAATGAAAGTAAGATTGTCTTCCTGTACGGTGGAATTTAGCAGGAACGGTCGGGCGTTTCCCAATTTGAAAAGCAAATGCGACAGGAACCTCGTTCCTTCGTGATAAACACCTTCTTGTCCGGTTCGGTTTTCGGCCTGAATATCGCCGTGCTGATCGAAAACGGCGAACGTATCACCGTCCTTAAGCACACGTGTCGCATGGTCCGCGGATGACTCAGTAGCGACAATGTAGAAACTATCCTCAACTGGCGCGGTGGCTTCCATAAACTGCTACGTCATTGATCTCCTAGTACTTAGTCAATTTTAGTATTTTCTCCCAGATCATCAACTAAAAAACTGATCGACACGGCAAAAAAAAATTCGTCAAAGGGACTCCATCGTTACACTCAGTGCGCCAGCAACTTGCCACATTGTATTTCGCTGCACTCGCGCTAGGGTTTTTTCTACGAACATTCCGTTTGAGTTGAGCGCGGAGTCCCGTGATCTGCTGGTCCGACATTTCAAAAAAAGGAACGGACCTGCACGAAATTCTCGAGCATGCCGCCCGCAAGCAGTTAGCCCGGTTCGAATCTGAATGTGAACCTCCTCATGCGGAAACACTGCTGGAAATGGCCATTGTACCGCAGCGGTTAAGGACTGAGCACGCCATCTTTGCGGCGCCAGCCAGCTGACATTACACCTCTCCATTTCCACGTCGTTGCGGATAGGCCCGGGTTCGAGTTCCAGATCCGGCTAAAGTCGAATCGCAAGCTCACAATCGATCAGCAAACTTCACGACTCGGACGAACATTTGCGAGCTTCGGAACGAGTAAGCGTTTTTCTGCAGTTCGCGGATTACGAGTCCCCTTAATGTGGGAAGTCGATCGACTCTCTCCCGTTTTCGACAGGCTTACAGCCGCAACACTCTACAGATTAGATCGAGGTCTCGGTCAGTGAAACTCAATCAGTCATATACTCGCGCCAATTGAGCCGTCCGCGTGGACGATCCTGATAAATTGTTGGCTGTTGCTGATCACCAACTGAACGCCAGGACACGGTGATTAGCAAAATGATCAACACAGCTGCTTATCTGGAATATACTGTGCATGCCCAGAGATTTTATTGATCACTGACGCGATCGTCACCGATCCGCCTCTTTTCTATCGCGACCTTGCGACTTAAAAGGGAAAACCTGCAGAAACAACAACAGGGGCAAACCAGCTTACCGTAGCCGGACACTGCCTCTGTCAAACTTCCTGATGAGCGTAGCTGACACCCTTGACTTTTGAACCGTATGGCTCCGTAAC
>JBIOXP010000167.1:0-19423 GCA_044869705.1 Binatia bacterium
TCGCATCACATGCTCCAAGCGAGCCTTGATGAAGATGTCTGGGATGTGGTGATGGTCGGATTCAGCATGCTCAATCCATCGGCGCGAAAGACGATTTTGCCCGTGACCATGACAAAGGGTGTCGGTGTGCTCAATATGTTCGCGGTGCGCCGCGCGCTCAGCCAGCCTCAGCGTTTGCAGCAACTGTGCGCCGAGCTCATCGCATCGAAGACGATCAGCGCAGACGGAATCGATCCGTCGAATCCGCTCGGGTTTGTTTTGGAAATGAGCGATGCCGCGAGCTTCCCCGAGGCCGCGTATCGTTTTTGTCGTCATGAGCCGGGGATTCATGTCGTCTTGACCGGAACCGGCAACCCGGAGCACCTGCGAGAAAATGTCGCGGCGATTTTAAAGCCGGCTTTGCCGGAAGCAGTGCTCCGAAAGCTCGATCATTTATTCGGTGGCTTGGATAGCCTGACAGGAAATTGACGACGACGCTGTGTCGGTTAGGCGCAAATCGCGATTGCCTCGACTTGCTTAGAGCTTGGCGCCGTAAGTTGCGTAGACCCGCTCGATGAAACCGCTGTCTTCTAGCTTCCGCATGATCCGATGGTCGATGATATCTTCCGCCTTGATTTCGCCGATTTTCGGGTTGCGCAGTTTCAGCAGGCGTTGGACGTTGCGCATTCCGTCGAGAGAAGGCACCGGCTTTCGATCGACGCCACGAAGCAGATCCTGGTAGGCATCTTCGGCAGAAGACGCGTCGATCTTGAGATTGTGCATCAAGCTTTTGATCACCACCGGCTTGTTTTTCGGCGCCACTGAAAAGGCCAGAGCTTCGATTTCGCCTTTGATATAATTCTCGGGAATTTCCGGACGCTGCTGCAGCAGCGCTCCCGGAACCACCACGGCCTGACTGACCAGTGCGGCCTTGAGATCGCTGTATTCTCCAAGAACGTTCATGCCTTTCGATTTGAGCTGTTTTGTAAACACGCCGTCGACGGCGGCGGCGTCGCACAGCGCATTCACGACGCACTGAACCTGAACGGCCTGGTCGCCGATCACTTGAAATCGAATGTTGTCGCGCTGCTGATCCAAGCCGAGGTGCTCGAGCCACAACAACACTCCCATCCAGCTGGTGCCGCCGATGCTGGTGACCGCAAAGGTCTTTCCGCGCAAGTCTTCTGCGCGTTTGATGTTGGGCCGGACGACCAAGTCATAAGTATTATGGCTCGAAAACGTCGCGACGATCTTGAAATCGTGGCCGGCGGAGACCGCGCCGAGGACGGCGGCTCCGCCGGTGCGGCCAATCGCAATGCTGCCGGCAGCAATACCGGCGACCAACGTCGGCGCGCCCCGAATAAACACCGGATCGATGTCGATGCCATTTTTCAGGTAGAAGCCTTGCTCGCCGGCAAGCCAGAGCGGCAGCACGCGTGCCGTGTGCGTGGCGTAACCGACGACGTATTTGGCCGGCGCGCCAGCAGCAAGCGCGCCAACGGTCCGGAAAATTTCCAGAGCCACGAGTAAAATCGCGTTAAAGAGCAGTCTCAAACCGCCCGCTTTCAATCCAGTGGGCATACGGTGCACCTCCGATATGAACACATCTAGGCGTTTGTTTCTGAGCTACTCATGGCCTGAAGCTCGCACCTTGTGCCGCAAAGGCGCGGTCGATAAAGCCGCTCTCGTCCAATTTGCGCATGATCCGATTATCCACCACCTCTTCGACTTTCACGTCGCCGATCTTGGGATTTCGCGGCTTCAGTAGCCGGTGTAGATTGCGCATCCCTTCCAATGACGCGAAGGGTTTGCGATCGATGCCCCGGAGCATATCCGAGTAGCCCTCCTCCGCCGCTTCGGCATTGACCCGCAGACGGTGCATGAGCGTCTTGATCACGGCGGACTTATTTTTTGGCGCGACGGCAAAAGCGATTCCCTCGATCTCGCCTTTCAAATAACCTTCTGCCACATCCGGATATTTTTGCAGAAAGGCGCCTGGTACGACGGTCGACTGGCTGACCAACGGCTGCTTCAGCTCGCTGTACTGAGCGAGAATGTTCATCCCTTTCTGCTTGAGGACTTTGCTGTAAACGGTATCGACGAAGACGACATCCACAACGCCGGATTCCAACGCCTGCGACTGCACGCCCTGATCGCCAGTGGATTGCAGCGAAATCTGATCGCGCTGCACATCGACGCCGAAATGTTCGAGCCAGAGCATGGCGCCGATCCAGGTGCCGCCGCCGACGCTATTGATAGCGAGTCTTTTACCGCGGAGATCTTCGGGCCTCTTGATGTTGGGACGAGTGACGACGTCGTAGGAGTTGCGGCTGGAAAAAGTGGCCAGCATCTTCAAGTCATGCCCCGCCGCGACGGCGGACAAAACCGCGGCGCCCGCCGTGCGCCCGATCTGAATGTCGCCGGCGGCCATGCCGGTAACCAGATTGGCGCCGTTGCGGAACAGGACGGGCTCCGACTCGATGCCGTATTTGGCGAAAAATCCTTGGTCGCGAGCGACCCAGAGCGGCATCAGGCGCGGTGTGGTCGACGCGTAACCGATCACCAGCCGCGACGGAGCGGCGGCAAGAGAACCGCTCAAGCACACAGTGGTCAACGCCAAGAAAAGCAGCGCGCCAATGATGAATTGGCAACGGCGGGAGGTGAGCATTGGTCCTGTCTCTGCGATTCAGGGCGACCGCCGGTCGCCCCTACTTTCTTTCTATTTCAAAGTGACACCTTGCGCAGCGTAAGCGCGGTCGATAAATCCACTCTCGTCCAGCTTTCGCATGATACGCGCATCGATAACTTCCTCGGCTTTGATTTCGCCAATCTTCGGCGTGCGCATCTTCAGCATCCTTTGCACATTGCGCAGCCCGTCCAGCGACGGAAACGGTTTGCGATCGACGCCTTTGAGTAGATCCTGATAGCCTTCCTCGGCACCGGCGGCGTCTGTCCTAAGCCGCTTCATCAGGGTTTTGATGACCGCGGATTTGTTTTTCGGCGCGAGCGCGAAAGCGAGCGCTTCGATCTCCGCTTTCAAATAGCTTTCGACAATATCTCCCCGCTGATTGAGCAACGCGTGCGGCGCGACCATCGCCTGGCCGACAATGCGTTGGTTCAGATCGGAGTACTCGCCAAGAATCGTGAAGCCTTTTTGCTTCAATTTCTTGCTCCAAACGCCGTCGAGCGCAGCGGCGTCGGCGATGCCGGCTTCGACGGCTTGGGCCTGAATATTTTGATCCCCAAGCACTTGCAGGAGAATATTATCGCGCTGCGGATCGAGGCCGAAGTGCTCGAGCCAGAGCAGCACGCCCATCCAGGTGGTGCCGCCGATGCTGGTCAGGCCGATTTTCTTGCCGCGCAACTCTTCCGCGCGTTTGATGTTGGGTCGCGCGATAAAATCGTAGGTGTTGCGGCTGGAAAAAGTAGCGACGATCTTGAAATCATGACCGGCGCCAATCGCGGCCAAGGTCGCGCTGCCGCCGCTCCGGCCGAGCTGAATATCGCCGGACGCGAGCCCCGCGACCAACGTCGGCGCACCGCGCAAATAAACCTGCTCGACCTGCAGACCGTATTTGGCCAAGTAGCCCTGTTCATCGGCGAGCCAAAGCGGGCAGATGCGCGCGTTCAAGGCGGCGTAACCGAGGATCAGTTTAAACGGTGCTGATGCCGCCCAAACGGAATGGCTGAGCAACATGAATGCGATCGCGAAAAAACCGAGCCAGGAACGAATCTCTGCGCTCGACGAGTTTTTCTTCATTCTAGGATCCCTGCAATCGTGCGAAGTGACAGCTCTTGTTTAGCCCACGGACAATGGAACCGTCAATCAATTCTTCTACGGCCGAGGCTAATCGGGGCGCGGGTCTGGAAAAACAACGGCTGTTGTCCCTCAGTCGCAAAACTGGACCAGCCATGCATTGATGATCTCTACGAACTCTCGTGTGTGACGGTTATAAAAGTGATTGGCGCCATCGATCAGGCGGCAACTTCCCTTAACGCCGACAGCCGCGGCGATCTCCTGGGCGTACTGGTAAAAAAATTTCGGTTCGGCACTGCCAACCAAAGCGAGCAGGGCGCAGCCGAGACGCCCCGCATAAGGCCGGCAATCGTTGTTATCGTCGCGGCCGTATTTGTTGACGTGTGTGCGCGCCGTGAAGATGCCCGGTGTCGCGCCGACGCCGACAAACAACAATTCGTCGCCCTTGCCTTCAGCGATCAGCCCTTCGGCTTTGTCCATCAACTCGCGAAAACCCGGTTGGCGCGCCACTCGCTCGGAGTAAAATTGCCGCGGCGCCGAGCAGGAGACGATGCCGACGACGTCTCGGCGCCGGCGAGTGCCCTGGTAGATGATCGACTTGATCGCGCCGAGGCTGTGCCCGACCAATACGAAGCGGCGGTAGCCTTGCTTGCGGAGAAATTCCAAGGCGGCGTCGAGGTCCGGCAGGCAGTCTTCGAGAAGCTCGTAAGCCGATCCGCCGAATTTGGTGAGGTTGCCGGCGCGAGAGATCCAGTCGTGACCGCGGGTATTGATGACGAAGCCATGAAAGCCATGCGCGGCGAGCTCCTGGCCGAAGACCGACAACGGCGGTAAATAAAAATTCATCGCAACGCCATGCACGAACAGGAGCGCGAGATCACTTTTTTGAGTTTGTGGGGTGAACAGCAAGCCGTGCAAGCGCTCGTTATCCTGGGTTTTGAAGGTGCAAAGTCGGGTGTGAAAACGCATCGAGGCTTTGGGAAAAGTCGGGACGGATTCTATCTTCAACGCAGAGTCTGTCAAGGCAGAGACGGAAAGAAAGACGGGAAAACCAAAACCACATGCTCAGAAGCCGGATGATAGGCGACGAGTCTTTGGCGCTGCATGATGCGCGGCGATGCGCTATTTGACGCCGTATTCGGCATAGAGTTTTTCGAAGAACCCGCCGTCGTCGAGTTTTGTAACGATACTCGAGTCCACCAGAGACTCGACTTTGAGCGCACCGATTTTTGGGTTTTGCGTCTGCAAGAGTCGTTGCAATGTTCTCATCGCCTCCATGGAAACGTAGGGCTTGCGATATTCCTCGAGACGCACGAGAGTGACAACGTCCTGGTAGGCGCCTTCAGCCGGCGCGGCTTCGGTCATCTTGAACTGCTTCATAATCGTCTGCAGCACGGCGGGCTTGTTCTTGGGAGTCGCAATGAACACCATGCCCTCGACTAAAGCTCTCATCACGTTCTGTAGAGTCTCGGCGTTCTGCTGTAGATAAGGTCTTTCGACGAGAACGGTCATGCCGACCGAAGGCAAACGGGTCTGTTCGCAGCTACCCAAAACCGCAAAACCTTTTTCAGCAAGCCTGCGGCTCAAATATCCGGGCACGACGGTGGCGTCGATCAAGCCGCTTTCGAGTGACTGGCTCAAGACGGTGACGTCGCCGATGACGATCATTTGAATGTTATCGCGTCGCTCGTCCATGCCGAAATGCTCCAGCCAAACCGTCGCGGTCTTCCAAACGCCGCCGCCCAAGCTTTGGACGCCGAACCGTTTGCCACGCAGATCTTTGGCGCTGGTGATCCCCGGGCGCGCAACCAGATCGAGATTTTCACGGCTGCTCAGGCTGGCGATGATTTTCATATCGCGCCCGCCGACGGCGGCAGCCATGGCGGTGGTCGCGCCGCCGTAGGCGATTTGTGTGTCGCCCGATACCAAAGTAGCGATCTGGGTCGGATTGCCGCGGACCCAGACGGTCTTGGCTTTGACCCCATACTTGGAAAAGAAATTCTGCCGCGAGGCCACCCAGAGAGGAATTGACGAAGTGCTCATGCTCGCATGCGTGATGATCACCTCCCCGGAAGCGGCGAGGGAAACGTCGCGCGACGCGGTCCAGAAAATCAGCCCAAGAATGGCGACCAGATGAGTTCCAGAGCGGAATGTTGTCATGTTCAACCTCGGAACTGCTCGAAAACTTGTACTCGGACTATAGCGTCAGTAATTTAAACGGCGCAACGTCGTCGTCACCCGAGGTCTCCGACAATTTAACAACAGCTCAGTTTCGCAAGGCTCTCAACCTCCGGCTTCGAAATAAGGATTGCCATCCGAGCGAGCGGCGGAGAACCGTCTGAAGCTCGCTTTCGGTAAGGAGAATCGAAACCCGCACCGTTCTTGACATACCTGATCATTTTACTTAGGATCAGCCAAACTTTAACAGGCGGCTCAGGTGAAGGTCGGGTCAAAGGGCCATTACGGACTGCTCGCGCTCGCAGAATTGGCGGAGAACTACAAGCTCCGGCGCGCCGTGCAAGTGAAGGAGATTGCGAACAATCAGCAGATCCCGTTGCAATATCTTGGTCAAATCATGGTTCTGCTCAGGCGCGGTCACTTGGTTCACGCGGTCAGGGGTCCGTCGGGAGGATACATGCTGGCGCGCCCGCCGGAGACGATCACCGTCAAGGAAATCATTACTCTTCTAGAGGGGCCTGCGATCGGTTTGGAGCTGCAAGCGCAAATGCACGTGCGCTCCGCATCGAAAGTGACGCAGCGTTTTTTTGAGACCTGGGCGCGCGGCATACGGGCAATGGAAACCGTTTTGGAGGAAACCACGCTTGCCGACCTGTGCAAGCCCGAAACCAGTGCATTGATGTACTACATCTGAGCGAAAATTTTTTGACTCTATTTCTGAGTAAACAAATCATCTAAGTCTGTTATTCGCGGGAAATCCAGGATTTCGTTCGACAGCTCGATCAAATGTCGTCGCCGGGAGGCAAGTTTTATGGAACCCAAACCCATCACATGGAAAGAAAAGCTCGGCGGAAAAATTCCCGCCGAGCTGGGGCGCGAAATCGATATTTTCGAGCAGCAGATGCAGCTCCGTAAACAAGGAAAGATCGACGAGAAAGTTTTCGCAGAGACGCGATTGCGCCGGGGAATTTACGGCCAACGGTATGACAATGGTCAGAGGCACGACGGCAAACGAGTGCAGAAGTTAAAAACGCCGACGGACCTCATTAAAGGACCGGATACACTGTGGGATGCGCCGGGCATGATGCGGATTAAAATTCCTTTCGGTGGCATCACGCCCGAGCAGCTCGAGACGATCGCTGATCTGTCGGAGGAATATGCCGACGGCGTCGCGCACGTGACTACGCGCCAAGATTTTCAGCTTCACTACCTGCACATCGAGGACACGCCGGCGCTCATGCGCCGTCTCGCGGCCGTGAGCGTCACCAGTCGGGAAGCGTGCGGCAATTCGGTGCGCAACGTGACGGCTTGCCCGCTGGCGGGAATCTGCCACGAAGAATCGTTCGACGTCACGCCTTACGCCAGCGCCTGCTCAAAGTTTCTGATGGGTCATCCCGACACCCAGGACTTTGGGCGGAAATTCAAAGTCGCATTCTCGGGCTGCAAAGAAAATCCCTGCGGGCTCGTGACCATGCATGACGCCGGCGCGATCGCCAAAACCAAAATGGTGGGCGGGGTCGTGAAGCGCGGCTTCGAGTTTTACGTCGGTGGCGGGTTGGGCTCGGTGCCGTACAAAGCGAAGCTCTTCGACGGCTTTTTACCGCAAGAAGAATTACTGCCGACGTTGCAGGCGATCGCACGCGTGTATGCGCGCCTGGGCGAGAAACGCAACCGCGCCCGTGCGCGAATAAAATTTTTAATCGCTCACCTCGGTATTGATCCATTCCGCAATCTCGTGCTCGAGGAACGGGAGAAGCTGCCGCCGGACCCGCGCTGGACCGACTTCCTGGCGTCGATCAACCAGCAAACCGAGCAGCCGCTGAAGGGTGGGATTAGTCTTAATGGCCATCAGCGCCCGGACGGGTTCGACGCCTGGTATGCGAGCAATGTTTACCAGCAGCGCCAGCCGCGCTACGTCGCAGCGACGGTTTCGCTGCCGTTGGGAGACGCGAGCGCCGATCAGCTGCGTGCGCTCGCCGACATCGCGCGGCGCTTTATTAAAGACACGCTGCGCACGACGGTGGAGCAAAATATTCTGTTTCGCTGGGTGAGCGAAGCGGACCTGCCGGAGTTCTACCAGGCGATCAAGGCGATCGGTCTGGGTGCCGCGGATGCGGCAACGATCGTTGACGTAACCTCTTGCCCGGGCACCGACACTTGCAAATTGGGTATCGCATCGTCGCGCGGTTTAGCGCGCGAGCTCCGCTACCAGCTCGGTGAAAAGAGCCTCGAGCTCGATGAGGCGGTGAAAAACCTGCGCATCAAAGTGAGCGGCTGTTTCAACTCCTGCAGCCAGCACCACGTCGCCGATATCGGCTTTTACGGCATCAACCGCAACGTGAAGGGGTTTCAGGTGCCGCATTTTCAAGTGATCCTTGGCGGCAAGTTTCACGATAATGCCGGGGAGTACGGTGTCGCCATCGGTGCCGTGCCGTCAAAGCGCGTGCCCGAAGCAGTGTCGACCCTCACGCAGTATTACGTGGAAATGAGACTGAAGGACGAACGCTTTCAAGATTTTGTCGCGCGGATCGGCAAAAAACAGATCAAAGACCTGCTCGACAATTTGACCAAGATTCCGGCGCATGACGTGGATCGCTCTTACTACAGCGATTGGGGCGACCCGCGCGAATTCACGCTTGCCGATATGGGGGTGGGCGAGTGCGCCGGCGAAGTCGTCAGTCAAGCCGAATTTGCCCTGGCGGCGAGCGAGCGCGAATTGTTCGAAGCGCAACTGCTGTTGGATGCCGGCTATAGCCAACCCGCTGCGAAAGTCGCTTTTGGCTCTATGGTGCGCGCCGCACAAGGCCTGGTGAAAGATCAGAATCCCAACGTTTCAGACAACGAAAACCAGATCATCACCGAGTTCACCCGGCGCTTTTACGATACGCAACTTTTCTGGGACAAGTACGCGGGCGGGAAATTTGCCGAGTATTTGTTCAAGGCTAAAGACTTCATCGCTTCGGGCGGCTCGCCGGATACGGATCGCGCGGTACAGCTACTGCAAGAAGCGCAGCTTTTCATCGACGCGGCGCACGACTGCCATAACAAGCTGCGCGGCCCGGCGCCGGGCGCTGCGGCCATTGCTCCGGCGGCGCAGCCGAGCGCGTGAAAAGGAACGAGTGAGAAAAAAACTCCCCTAGCCCCCTTTTTTAAAGAGGGGAACCGGAAACATTCTAGCGGGACAGGAAAATGCTTGAATGGTACGGCCGAAATAAAAAGGAGAGCACGTTCGATTGAAGGCTGTTTTCCCGCTTTGAAAAAGGGGGAGCAAGGGGGATTTATCCTCTGATGGATCTGCAAAAGCTCACTGTTAAGTTTTTCACCGTGCCGCCAGATAGCATGCCGCTGACGGATTTCATCGAAATCTTTCACGGCTGGATCCAGGCGACGGACGGGATTTATCACGACGTCGCTGACTACAGCCATGTGAAGTCCGGCCCGGGAATCGTGTTGATTGCGCAGCAGGCGAATTTGCACATCGACGAGACGGGCGCAAGGCGCGGTTTGCTGTACTGCCACAAAGCGCCGCTCAGCGGATCCAATCAGGAAAGACTGCGCACGGTCTTGCGCACCGCGCTGGAGAATTGCCGGCGTTTGGAGCGCGAAACCGCGCTCAAAGGAAAAATCAAGTTTTCCGGCGACGAGGTTTTAATAACACTCAACGATCGCCTTTTGACGCCCAACGATATTGAAACATATGAGAAGTTGAAACCAGAATTGGAACGGATAGCGGCCGAACTGTTTCGACCGGCGAAAGCCACAATCGACCATAAACAGGATACGCGACAACGATTTTCCGTGGCCATCAGAACCTTCGAACCGCTGTCGCTCGACAGCCTGATCGCCAATTTAAGCGCGGAAATTACGGAGGGCGACTCGGGAATCGGCCATGCCAGTGCGAAAAATCCTCACCTTTTTTGAGATTGTTTCAGATGCGTGACGAAGCTAGATTTGGAAAGGCATACTCTCGGAAGTCGATTCCTCTAGAAAGGACTCCAATGGGTTACTTTCCAATTTATCTCGAAATGAGCGGCCGACGCTGCCTGGTGATTGGCGGCGGGACGGTCGCGGAGCGTAAAGCGGCCGCGCTACTGGACGCAGGAGCCGAGGTGACGGTGCTCAGCCCTGATGTCACAGAAACGATTGCGTACTGGTTGCAGCAAAACGCGATCAACGTGATGCCGCGCCACTATCAGCCGGGTGATTTGGCGCGATTCGACCTGGTCTTCGTCGCCACGGACGATGCGGACGTGAACGCGGCGGTTTATCGCGAGGGTCGGAGTTACGGCATCTGGGTCAATTCGGCGGACGATCCGGCGCGCTGCGATTTTATTTTGCCTTCGGTGCTCCGGCGCGGCGAGTTGACGGTGGCGGTTTCGACAGCCGGTCATAGCCCGGCACTCGCGCGCACGATTCGCGAAGAGCTCGAGCTTTATTTCACTCCGGAATACGAATCGCTCGCGGCCCTGGCCGCGGAAGTCAGAAATGAGCTGCTGCAGCGTTCGGTCAGCGTGCCGTTCGAGGCCTGGCGGCGCGCGCTCAGCGGCGATGTGCGCCAGTTTCTCATGCGCGGCGATTATGCCCGGGCAAAGAATCAGCTCTTGTATGAACTGGGGGTTGTTGCGGAATGACCATCGGGAAGGTTTTTCTGGTCGGTGCCGGCCCCGGCGATCCGGGACTTTTGACCGTACGCGGACTGGAGCGGCTGCGCGCCGCGGACGTGGTCGTCTATGATCAGCTCGTGAATTCCGAGCTACTAGCGGAAGCTTCGGAGGCGGCAACAAAAATCTACGTCGGCAAACAAGCGGGCCGTCATTGCGCCGCGCAATCGGAGATCAACCGTATATTGATCGAGTGCGCTCGCGAAGGCAATGAGGTCGTTCGGCTGAAGGGGGGCGATCCGTTTGTCTTCGGGCGCGGCGGTGAAGAAGCAGCGGCACTGGCCGACTCGGGCATACCCTTCGAGATCGTTCCCGGCGTCAGTTCGGCGGTCGCCGTGCCGGCGTATGCCGGCATACCGCTCACTCATCGCGCGATCGCGTCGTCTTTTGCCGTGGTTACCGGTCATCCGGCAGGCGATGCGAATTCTCCCGTTCAATGGGCACACATAGCACGTGCCGTGGACACACTGGTCATTTTGATGGGTGTGAAAAATCTGCCGCGCATCGTGGCGGAGTTGCTTGCCGGCGGCATCTCGCGCGAAACACCGGTGGCGGTGATTCGGCAGGGAACGGCTCGCGAGCAGGAGAGTGTCACTGGGAATCTGGACAGTATTGTCGAACGAGCTGCGCACCTGAAATCGCCCGCGGTGATCGTGCTCGGCAATGTCGTCGAATTGAGCGAGCAACTTCAGTGGTTCTCTCCAGAATTGATGCTGCGAGAGAATTTTACTTTTCACCATGAAGCGCTCGGAAATGAGCTCAGCGTCGAAGCTTAAAGCAGACGCAATCTCGTTGCACTACAATTTTCACCCCGAAACTATTCATGAGCTTACGCTCGTCCAAAAGAATGAAAGTGCGGTTGTACTTGGATCATTGCGACTTTTCGGCGAGTCCGTCATTGCCGCATGGTTTTAGCGGAAAAACGCCATGGGGCATTCCGACTGCTCCCGGATCAATACATTCGGATCGCTGGTTGGACTAAACACGGAAGTCTATTGAGGGACTGGCCAGTGGATTCGAATGAAAAAGCGAGCCTCGCCGGGCTCAAGGTCGTCAGCTTCGAGAGCCGACGCGCCACAGAGATTGCGGAGCTCATTCGCCGCTACGGCGGGGAGCCGATGACCGCGCCAGCGATGCGCGAGATCCCGCTCGGTGAAAACCAGGCTGCGCTCGCGCTCCTGCCGCAACTCGAAGCGGGCAAATTCGATCTGCTGATTTTCATGACCGGCGTCGGGGCGCGGACGCTCAATGAGCTTCTGTTGACGAAATACGCCCAGGAGGAAATAGTCTCGGCGCTGCGCAAAGCTCGGCTGGTCGCACGCGGGCCGAAGCCGGTTGCCGCGCTGAAAGACCTGGGATTGCAGCCCGACATCACGGTGCCGGAGCCGAATACGTGGCGTGAGGTGCTGGCTACTCTTGCGCAGTCGGTCGATCTCCAAGGAAAGCGCATTGCGCTCCAAGAATACGGCGTCCCGAACGCGGAGCTCGTTGCCGGATTGCAACGCCGCGGCGCCAGCGTCGAGACCTTCGCCATATACAAGTGGGCATTACCCCAAGATATCGGCCCGCTTCGCACAGCGATAAGAAAAATCGCTAACGGCGAGGCCGACGTGGCGCTGTTCACGAACGGAGCGCAAGTGGATCATTTGTTTCAGGTGGCGATCGAGGACGGTGCCGAAGAAGAGCTTCGCCGCGCGCTCAAAACCATGGTGCTGGGCTCTGTGGGACCGGTGTGCACCGAGGTGCTGCAGCAATTTGGCCTCGAACCCGATTTCGAGCCGGAACACCCGAAAATGGGCGCCTTGATCGCCAGGGCCGCAGCATCCGCTCGCGAAGTGCTGGCGCGCAAACGCAGCCGTTTGGACTAGCCCGATGACGCAACTCTGACATTGCAGCTCAAAGCTCGTCACCGCTTTGCAAGGCCGCTATAATGCAGAACTAAGCGATGACATTCCGTATGTTCAAGCGACCTTACGTTTTCGCGATGTTAGCCTTTCTTCTGATCCCCGCGGTTACGGTGTTCTCCGGAATCTTGATCAACTCCATCGATCCCGAAATGGCAGCCGGTCATGCGAACTACGAGCGCAACTTTCGGCTGCTGACCCTTGCGAAGGGTCTGTCCATCTTCGCAGTTTTCCTGGTCGCAGTGGGTTTGTGGTTTCTAACCTGCTTTTTTCTGATTCAATCCAAGCAACGATCCTATGGCTGGTTGTCCTTGGGCGCGTTTGGGCCGTTCGGATTGATTGTGCTGATGATGCTCAGCGATCAGTCGCTACGCCCTAAAGGTTTGTACGAAGATTTTATCGCCAAGCTCAAAATCTATCAGAGAGTCGCGTATGAAATCGCTTTTTTCGTGATCGTCTGGGTTCTTGCATACCAAGCGATGGTTTTGAAACGCGACATCATGATCATGCTCGAATCCGCCCGAACCGGAGTCCCGACCGCGCAAATCATCGACCTACAGAATGCCTCCAGCGGCATGTGGGCCTTCAGCGAGGGTTTGGAGGTTTTGTTTCTCGTGATTCTGGTTTATCTACTCCGGCCGATTTGCTTCAATTTAGTAGGCCGCCTGCCGAGCGCATTCGGTTACAAAAAAGTTTAGCAGTTTGCAGAACTCTAGACCGCTTCGAATTGGCCGTGCATCGACCGGCAAGCAAAAAGTTTATGCCCGCTGCCGCCGATATCTATCGCGACGGCTCGGTTTTCTTGTAAAGACTCTGAATGTAGCCCGACGACTCGAGCTTGTTCATGAAAGAATTATCGACGACGGTTTCGACGCGCGCGTCGGCGATCTTGGGAGTGATCTGCGCCATCAGGTTCTGCAGCCGCTTCATTCCTTCAACGCTGGTGTGCGGCGCTCGCTCGTACGAATTGACGACCGAATGATATGCCTCCTCCGCATCGGCCGAGCTGGCCAATCGCAGGTTCGTCATTTGCAAGCGCATCACTAGTTCCTTGTTCGCCGGATCTAACGTTACCGCGACTGCCTCGACGAAGGTTTTCAAGTAGGCCTCGATAACGTGAGGTTTGGCGGCCGCAAGCCGGCGCGTCGTCACCAGCATGGTTTGCGGCAAGGTCGCGCCGGTGTTCTTTGAGTTATACAGCACCGTGTAGCCCTTATTGCCGTAAAGATCGCCGACCGATCCCGTCAATGCCGTGACATCTATGCCACCGGTTTCCAGCGCCAAGCGCCGATTTATCTCGGTTCCCGGAATGGTGATAAACGCGACCTTCGATCCGGCGAGATCGATGTTCAGATCCTGGAGCGCCAGTAGAGCCTGCAGGTGTGACGTGGAACCAGGCCCGCTGACCGCGATGCGCCTGCCGCGGAGATCTTCCTTCGATTTGATTTCGGGTCTGGCGGCGAGGCGGTAGTCGAGTTTCTGCTTCAAGTTGGCGATGCCGATGAGATCCACACCGCTGCTCGCCGCATTGATGACATGGCCGGGTCCGACGATGGCTGCATCAATCTCTCCCGCCAGCAACGCCGCAATGGCGAGCGGGTTGCGCGGCATGAGAATGAATTGCATGTCGAGGCCATGTTTCTTGAACAAACCACGGTCCCGCGCGACCCAAAGAACGGTCATCGTTTCACTGGTGACGCTACCTGCCAGGTTGGTGCGCGTCTGCGCCGTGAGCCGAGTGGCGAAGCCGTCCTCGAGCAGCAGCAGAAAAACCATAGCTCCAAGCGGCGCGAGCCGGGCGGAGTTTCTGGCGCGGTGGAATCTCATCGATTGGGTTAGCTCGACTTTTTCTCGCCCACGGGTTGCACATCGAGAAAGCCATGCTCGGAGATATCGAAGTAGTTGCCGTCCGGATCGGACCCGCGCGTTTCCGCGTAAGGCCGACCATTCGGCCGCGGCTTTGGGAGCTTGTTGGGATTGATCTTTTTCATTCTTTCGACGATTGCCTCGCCGTCTTCCACCTGAAAACCGAAGTGGTACAGTCCGTTGGTTGCGTTTTGATCTTTATTCGGAATGATCGCGAGATTGAAGTAGCCGTCGGACAGGAATATCGTTCCGCCTTCTTCTTTGCTCTTATGAATCACCTGCATTTCAAAAACGTCCACATAAAACTGCGCTAGCTTTCCGGTATCCTCGGTGCGGATACCTAGATGACGAAGTTTCGGCATATTTTTCTCCTGTGCATTTAGACATTGACGGTTCGGTTCTCGAATTCGCCTGACGCTATCGGATCGGTTGTTCGATTGTCAAGCAAGGCCACGCGAGTGATCTCGGAGAAATGTGCTCTGTACCCCAGCACGTGTAATCGCGACGGAAATGTGCGATGTCTGAGCCACGAAGAGAAACCGAAAGAGGTAATTACCCGTGACATTGATCATCAATAACCAGGAAGTCGAGAACATCCTGACGATGGCGGACACGATGGCCGCGCTGGAAAAATCGTATCTGCAGCTCGCCGCCGGTGAGGCGGTTTGCCGGCCGCGCATCGACATCCGTATTCCCACCAGCGATCCGGCGCGCAACTATCAGTGGGGCACGATGGAGGGAGGATCGACGGCGGGCTATTTCGCCATCCGCATGAAGTCCGACATCATCTATGAAACCGAGTATAACGGCGCCGTCACCCAGGAGAAGTATTGCATGCGGCCCGGACTTTACTGCGGGCTGATTCTTTTGACGTCGATAGAAAACGGCGAATTGCTGGCGTTCATTAACGATGGGTACCTGCAACACATGCGAGTCGGCGCGGACGGCGGCATTGGCGTGAAGTACCTTGCGAACAAAGACGCGGAAGTCGTGGGTATGCTGGGCTCCGGCGGTATGGCGCGCACACACATGGCGGCGTTCATGCACGTGCGCAAAATCGAGAAACTGCAGGTGTTCAGCCCGACGCGTGAAAATCGCGAGCGCTTCGGCCGCGAAATGGCGGCGAAATACAACATCGAAGTGAAAGTTTGCAACCGACCCGAAGATGTCTACAAGGGCGCGCACATTCTTGCGGCACTCACCGACTCTGCCGTCGAAGTCACCGACGGAACGCTGCTGGAAAAGGGCACGCATATCGTCACCGTCGGCGGTTCGGGCAAGCCGGATCCGGAGAGTCTCAAGCGGGTCGATCTTTATCTGCGGTTTGGCGACACGCCGGCGCCGGTAGATCATCCCGAGCTCGCCACCGATGCCGAGCATATCGGCTACGAGGCGCGTCCGGGGCAAAATAAATTTGGCGACGGCCGCCGCAGCCGCCGCAAGCACGGCAACTCGCTTCCCGATCGCCGCGTTACGCTCGCTGATCTGGTTTCCGGCCGCGCGAGCGGGCGCACGTCTCCGGACCAAATCACGTATTCAGAACGCGGCAATCTGCAGGGCACGCAGTTTCATGCGGTGGCCGGCAAAGTCTACGAGCTTGCGAAGAGAGCAGGCTTGGGGCGGGAGATTCCGACCGAATGGTTTCTGCAGGATATTCGCGACTAAGTGCGCCAAAATGTTCTACGCCGCGCTCGATTGCAGCCGTTTCGCTTTCTCGATGGTCTTTTTTTAGCCGATGACGCGCTCTGAAAGAACGGCAAAAAATTTCGAGAAAGTCTCGCGATCAAGCCCAACAATCTTGACGGAGGACTGAGCCGGCGTCTAATCTGGCGATGCTACGAACCGCGGCACAGGAGGTAAAAGGGTATGGCTCTGGTACGTTGCGTTACGGAAATGGGCATGGGAGTGGATGTGCACGGATTGGATTACACCAACGCCGCGAAGCGGGCGGTGTTCGATGCGATTCATCACAGCAGCCTGGGATTTCCACGGCTCATCGGCAAGACCGCCGACGATATGCGCGTCGATGTGACGATCGGCGTACCCAAGCCCGAAGCGGTGGACAAGCAGGCGGTGCTGGATACATTGCCTCATGGCGGCGGGCACATCAACGTAACCCATGGCGGATTGCAGGTGCTGAATGAGAAGGGCGACGACGGCTGGCTGATCGCGAATGCGATTATCGTCGTGAGCATCGACGACGGCAAATAAAGATGGAGCGTTGACCAGGCAGCGCGCGGAGAGCCGCGCCGGCTCGTTATTTCTTCTCCTTACTTTTCTCGCCAGGGAGCTCGGCCTCTATTTGCACAGGCGCAACGCCGTCCTTGGTCATGCCTAATTCTTTCGCCGCGCTTTTGGAAAGGTCGATATCACGACCTTTAACGTATGGGCCGCGATCATTGATTTTGACGTCGACGGACTTCCCGTTTTCGAGATTTGTAACCGTGGCCTTGGTTCCCAGCGGCAGTGCCGGATGAGCGGCCGTCGGCTGATTTTGATCGAATTTTTCGCCGGTCGCAGTTTTCTTTCCCTGAAAACCCGGGCCATAGTATGAGGCTTCGCCACGCTGCTCGATGATTGGCTGCCCGTTCTCCCCCTGTTTGACGGTAACATTATCCTTAACCAGGTTTTGACGTCCTTCAGCTTTTTCCGAACGCGCGGCTTTTTCTTTTACTTTTTCCGCAATTTTCTCGGCCTCTTGAATCGTGGCTTTCTCTTGCGCCGAAACAGACGCGACGAGAGCCAGGCTGATTAGAAGTATGGCAAAAATGCGCGTGGCCATAGTTTGTCTCCACAGGGCGATTTCCTTGGCGCGCGCCCGGTGGCTGTATCAAGGGCAAGCGGCGTACCAATAGCGGACTGGTCGAAAACCGTGAACAATCATCGGTAGAGAAGCATGTCTCAAACTGGAGAGTACTACTTTGAAGGAAATCGACCTTAAATGAGTGTCGGCAAATTCCATCTGCAGCAGACAGCGAGCGGTTAAAATTATGCTAGATCGGCTTGATGCATGACTCAATGCCGGCGGAATTGACGAGTCTGGTTCTAGTGCTTTACTCGGCCTCAAAAGGCACAGATTTTTCATCTCTCCGTTTTCCGCTCTCGCGTCAACACCGTTCCGTTTGTGGGATTTCGGAGCTGAATAACTGCTCAAGAACTCATCTGTGCGAAAGACCAGCCAGGGCTGCCCGAATCATTTTTTGTCGTAGTACGTCATGGCTTCGGGAATCCATTGTTTGATTTGCGCAATGCGGCTTTCGTCACTCGGGTGGGTCGACAAAAACTCGGGTGGTTTGCCGCCTTGTTGAACCTTGGACATACGCTGCCAAAATCCCACGGCGGTCGAAGGATCATAGCCGGCCTTCGCCATCAAAATGAGACCAATATGGTCCGCCTCGGATTCTTGAGATCGACCCCAGGGAAGAATGAGACCGACGTTTACCCCTAAGCCGTACGCCTGGGCGAAAGCCTCGGTATATCCCGGATTGACCATGCCGACGCCGGCGCTGAGAAGCTGTCCAATCAATTGCGCGCCCATGCTCTGGCTCATGCGCTCGGCGCCGTGGCGGGCAAGTGCGTGAGCTACTTCATGCCCCATCACGACAGCGATTCCACTATCGTCCTGAGTCAGAGGCATGATGCCCTCCCAAAAAGCGACCTTTCCGCCGGGAAGACAAAACGCATTGATTTCCTTGCCTTGCAAAACATTGAACTCCCACTGGTAGTCAGGTTTCGCTGCCGCAGCGGAAATCCGTTGTCCCACTCGGTTTAACTGCGCTTGCCAGGCTTGGTTTTTGGAAAGAGGAGTTTTCTTCAGGATGTCTTGATATGCATTAACGCCCAACTTCTTTTCGTCACCCGCGGATACAAGGTTCACCTGCGAGCGGCCGGTATATTCGACGGCTTGACAGCTGAAGGCCAACAAAGCGGCTCCGATTAGAAGCGCATCCCAACTGAACTTCTTGTGCACGTTTTTCATTTTTATTTCCTTTGGGTGCCATTAGGCCAAGAAACTTTGCTGCAGCGCAATTATTTACGTCTCAGTGCAGCGGAACGTAACTGAGTCGTATTGATCGTGTCAACGCTGAATGGACAGTCCAAACAGATTTCTCGCTGCGGCGAAACGACATTTAACCGGGAGCATTCGCTTTAGTCCAGTGCGCTCGGCCGCCATGTGTCGCGTTAGATTTACCGATCACTCACGCGCAGGGTTTGCATTTGCCGCGCGGGGTGTTCAGCGCTATGAATCGAAGAATTCTCCGCGCACCGGACCGAAGTGGACTCACGGATCAATTATCTACTGCTGGCAACCGCGCTCCTCGGGACATTTTTCTCCGGCACGGCGACTCGCATCGTCGCGATCTCGATGCCCACTGTTGCGCAGAGTTTGGGAACCGATTTGCTCGGCATCTCCTGGGCGCTTTTATCTTATCAACTATCGAACATCGGATTGTCGGTGGTTTTCGGCAGGATCTCCGATTTGTGGGGACGCGAGAAAATGTTCGCATTGGGGTTTGTCGTTTTCGCGACGAGCTCGCTCCTCTGCGGCCTTTCGCAAACCGTGCTGCAATTGATCCTGGCGCGTTTCATTCAAGGCGTCGGCGGCGCCATGCTGCAGTCTTCGAGCCGGGCGCTGGCCTCCGAATCCGTGACCGAGGATCTCGCCGGCCGAGCGCAAGGCTACATGACCACGGCTCATCACACAGGGTTTATTCTTGGGCCGAGCATCGGCGGCTTGATGATTGATTACTTCAGTTGGCGCTGGAGCTTTTTTCTGCTGGCACCCGTCGGTTTCGCCGGCATGGCGCTCGCCTTGATTAATATGAAGCGGCGTAAAATCGTTCCACAACGTTACGCTGGCTCCATCGATTATCTCGGCGCGGTGCTTCTGTTCGCGATCACCACCACGTTGGTATTTCTCTTCGACCGGCGCACGCATCAGATCGTTGGCACTGTGGCGCAGAGCGGGATGCTGATCGCGCTCGCGCTATGCACGGTGATGTTTCTCATGCATGAATCGCGGATGAAGAGTCCATTCGTCAATCTGAAACTTTTTAGAATCCGCCGCTTCAGCTTCA
>JBIOXP010000168.1:0-13392 GCA_044869705.1 Binatia bacterium
CTTCGAGCACGGGCGGTTCCATGGTGATCCAATTCGTCGACGACAGCTCATAAAGGCTCGTGCGATCGTGCTCGTTCCAATCTTTGCATGCCTGGACGCAATGCCGGCAGCCGATGCACTTGGTCGCATCGAAAAGAATACTACGCGGCCTACCATCGAACAGTCGCGCAGTTGGAACTAAATTGCCGTATTGCTGCGTCAGGATTTCGGTCGGTTTGATAGATATGCACCATCCTTCCTAGATTTTGAACAGGTTTCTATCATTGAATTTTTGCGACCGTCAATAACGGGCAAGCGGAAAAAAACGATGCCGGCATTGCGCCGTCCGCCTTGTGACACATCGACGATACTGGATCGGGAAGGTAAATCTACGAGTTTACGATATCCTCATACGGCGGTTCCGGCATTCCTTTCTTCCAGGTCGGATCACGGATTTCGAGACGGTTTCCGCTAGGGTCGTAAAAATAGAGCTCACGCCCGGTGAAATGTCCTTTGGCGCGGTATTCGAGTTCGACAATCGGAACGTTTTGCTGGTGAAGGGTCTTGCACGCTTGCGTGAAACCCTCCGGGCTCACCGTGAAGGAATGATGCACTCGGTCTTCGACGATGGTTTTGTCCTGCGGCTTTTCTCGCTCGCATAAAAGTATATTGTGATCTCCGACGTTGAAGCAGGACATCACGTTATTGCTCAGACGTCCGATCGGTTTGAGCCCGAGCAGTCCGCCGTAGAAGTCCTCGGATTCCTTTAAGTTGTTGACAGGAATAGACCAGTGCGTGACGCCTTCGATCTTGAATGTTCCCATAAAACCTCCTTGTTGCCAGTCATTAGGCACCAGACCACGGGAGAGAGTCAATAGGAGAAAAGCCGGAGACACTCGGATCGATCCGCAGCGGGACCGCACGGTCGGCAACAAACCGCCCGAGGGCGGCTTCGGACAGTCTATTTATCGGAATTAGCGCTGATATTTTCCCGACTAAGTTGAAAATAGTGCTCGACGATCTATATTGAATATTGGCCGTTCATTCCGGCGGTCAAATACTTTACAAGGAGTGATCATCATGATCGAAGTTGGTAAGCAGGCCCCGGACTTCGAATTAGCGAGCCACTTGGGCGGTACCAAGTTCACGCTGTCGCAGTTCAAAGGGCAGAAAAACGTCATGTTGGTGTTCTATCCGCTCGACTGGACACCGACTTGAACGAAGGAAATTCCAGGTCTGGAAGCTCTAAAAGAGGAGTTTAAGGCCTGCGACACCCAAGTTATGGGTGTGAGCGTCGATAGCCGGTTTTCTCACGACAATTGGGCGAAATCATGCGGCGGGGTTTCGTTTCCGCTACTGCAGGATTTTCATCCCAAGGGAGAAATGGCAAAAAAATATGGAGTTTTTCTCGAAGACAAAGGCATTACGGATCGCGCTACGGTCATCATCGACAAGCAAGGAATCGTGCGGTTTGCCAAATCGGTGACCCCCGCCGGGGAGCGAAACCCCAAAGAGCTACTGGCCGAAGCTCAAAAGGTGAATCAGGCATCCAAAAATTGACATGGCGCTGGAGCTCTACTTCTACAACGAGTGCGGTTTTTGTCAGAGCGTGCTGAATTGTATGTCCAATCTGCACTGCAGCGAAAAAGTCGTGATGAAAAATATTCGTGACAATCCGGCCTACGAGCAAGAGCTCATCGGTCTCACGGGCCGCAAAACCGTGCCGGTGCTGGTGATCGACGGCAAGCCGCTCCCCGGCTCTGAACCGATCAATCAGTATTTGGTTGGGAAGTTTCTGTAGCGCTGAATTGTATGGTCCAAAAAAAAGGGCGGGAGTGATCCCGCCCTTTTTTGTTTCTCGCGCGAGTGACTTCCTAGGCGCGGCCTCGCGTGGCTTCAATTGCGCCTTCTTGCCAAATACTATGTTTGCGAGTCTCAGGCATGACAAAGATCGCGATCAGGAACATGAGCAGTGGCAGGCCGATGGGATAGGCGAGCGCGTAGGCGAGACTCCCGGTGTTGAGGTATACCGATGTGGTGATAATCGGTACCAATCCTCCACCCCAGCCATTGCCGATGTGATACGGCACCGAGACGGACGTGTAGCGAATATTTCCTGGAAAAAACTCCGCCAGAAACGCCGCGATCGGCCCATAGGTCATGCCGACGTAGTTCACCAGAACGGCCACAATTAGCACTGACATAGGATAGTTGATGTCCTTGGGATCAGCATACGTTCCCAGGGCACTGTACAGCGGGTAGTACGTGAGGGCGGCGAGAAGCATGCCGCCGAGAATAATCGGCTTACGGCCGATCTTGTCCGAGAGCCAGCCCCAGAAGATCAAGGTCGGAGTAGCAATCAATAAAGCGACTCCGACGATGTAGCTCGACGTCAATACATCCAGCTTTTTGACGGTCTGCAAAAAGTAGAGAGCCCAAAACTGGCCGCTGTACCATACGCAGCCCTGCCCGAGCACAACCACGCTGGCGATCAGAACGTATTTGATGTTCCGGCTCATAAATGCCTGCCGCCACGGGTTGGTCGAGGTTTGACCCCTGGCCTTGATCTGTTGGAAGATTGGCGTTTCCTGCAGCGAGAGTCTGATATAAATCGCAATGGCGACCAAGAGGAGCGAGATAATGAATGGGATGCGCCAGCCCCAGTCATTGAAGGCGTCGTTGCCGAGATAAGTCCGCGTGCCGATGATCACCGCCAGCGAAACCACGATGCCGATCGTCGGCGAGGTCTGAAGCCAGCCCGTGTAGTACCCGCGCTTTTCATCCGAGACGTGCTCCGCCACGTACGTGATGGCGCCGCCGTATTCTCCTCCGAGACAAAGTCCCTGGATCAGGCGCAGGAAGAAAATAATCACAGCAGCTGCAATACCGATCTGGGCATATGTCGGGATCAACCCGATCACCGCCGTCGATAACCCCATGCCGGTCAGAGTGACGATGAAAGTGTATTTGCGACCGACTTTGTCGCCGAGCCAGCCGAACAGGAAAGCTCCGAGCGGCCGAATGAGAAACCCTACGGAAAACAGCGCCACCGTGCTGAGAAACGCTGCAACAGGGTGGCCTTTTTCGAAGAACTTAACGGCGAGGATCGAGGCCAAACTTCCGAAGATGTAGAAATCATACCACTCAATGACATTGCCGACGGCTGCCGCTATGACGACACGACGGAGTTCTTTCAGCGATATCTGCGGTGCTGCCATACTCTTTCCTCCTTTTGATGACTCACAGTGCCGGCCCGAGAATGCTGTCTGCATCGGGCAATAAATTCAGGACATGCGCTTTAGTTTAAAACGGCGCGATAGTCAAACGACGACGGAAGGCCTCTTTCTTTCTCCTTTCTATAGTTTCTCTGGGATAATTGTGCCCATTCCGTGGGTCCACAATCAATCCCCCGGATACCCCCAGCCGGATCGAGGTAACTCGACCGCCAGGCCTTGTTCGCAGTACGCTAAGACGGATGAACGAGCGGCGTCAAGTGGAAAAATTAGCCGTATTGGCCAGGCAGGTTGACGGTAATTCAGGATGTGGCATAAAGGCTGGACAACTTTGAGCTGGAATATGGCAAAAACTCAGGAGATTGTTTGATGGAGAATCGACGCTTCGATTACACACCGATCGGTCGGCGACCAAAGATTGAATGGCCAGATCATGGCCGAATCGCCTTATGGGTGGCACCCAATATCGAGTATTTTCATTTTGATATGCCGATCCGCGGCTCAGGCAGTCATCATACGCCCGATGTGCCTGGCTATACGCTGCGCGATTATGGCTCGAGGGTCGGGGTGTTTCGAATCATGGAAGTGCTGGACAAGTACAGCATTCGGGCGAGTGTTCTATTGAATGCCGATGTGTGTGAAAAGCATCCCGCGATCATCGAAGAGGGCAATAAGCGGAACTGGGAATGGCTCGGCCACGGCATGACCAATAGCATTTCTATGCTGGATTATCCGCCGGAGGAAGAGCGCTCGATCATTCACAAAGTGAAAGAGATAATCACCGCTGCAACCGGCAAGCCCCCGAAAGGTTGGCTCGGGCCGGGATTGGGCGAGACTTTCGACACACCCGATCATCTAGCGGCTGAAGGCTTCGAATACGTCTGCGATTGGGGCAACGATGAACAGCCCACGCCGATGCGGGTCAAGAGCGGGCGAATGGTTGTTGTGCCCTATGAACTCGGCGTCAACGATATTCGCGTTTTCAGCCGTGAAAACCACACGCCCGAGCAGTATTACCGACTGGTTTGCGACCATTTCGACACTTTGTATAAAGACAGCGAGTCAGGCGGGCGAGTACTTTGCTTGCCGCTTCATCCATTCATCATCGGCATGCCGTTTCGCATCAAGTATCTGGACAAAGCACTCGATTATATGTGCTCACATGAAGGAGTCTGGCGCACCACGGGATGGGAGATCGCGGACTGGTATTACAAGCATCACTACAAAGATCCGGGGCGGTTTGCAGGATAGAGTTTTGGAGTAATGGAGTGACCGAGTCTTGGGTTATCGAAACCAATACTCCATCACCCCAGCTACTGCCCAGTTACTTCGACGGTCATTGACACCGTTGAGCGCACGTCAACCGTGCCGGGTTCGACGGGAGTCTGCGCCGGTGCCGCTTCCGCTCGCATGGCCGTGACTTGGCGAACAATCGGTTGGATCATCCGCTCACCCTCTGTGACCGAAGTGATCTTCACAACTTTCAGGCCGAGCGCCGTCGCGATCGCTTCGGCTTTGCTTTTCGCCTTAAGCGAAGCAGCGCGCAACGCTTCGAGCTGAGCTGCTTGCTCGTCTTTCAGCGTGAAAATCAGACGATTCACATTGTTGGCTCCGGCCTGCATCGCGGCATCGATCAAGCGGCCGACCAGATCCAAGCTCATGGTTTTGATGCGTAAAGTGTTGCTGGCGTTATAACCGACAATTTCCGGCTTGCCGCCCGGAGGATAACGGTACGCGGGCGTCAATGAATATCCGCTGGTTTTCACTTCATCCGTTCTACCCAGAAGTTTTTTTATCTCGGACAAGACTCGATTAACGCGGTCGGCGTTCTCTTTCGAAGCCTCGGGGGCGGTGCGCGCTTGGGTTACCACGCCGATATCCAATTGCGCCTGATCAGGTTCGGCTGAGATGAGCGCTTCTCCGGTTACGGTAATTGCGGCAGGGCGCGGACGATTGCGCTCTTGCTGTGGCCATGCGGATGGCGCCACAAGAAGCAAAACACCGGCGAGCACGAGAATTTTTTTCATAGAATTCTTTCTCGACGCGGATTCTAGCGGAAAGCCACAGTAACAGCCAGGTTGACGGTTCTTCGCAAAAACGTCATTTCCTTAGACACGGGTATCAGCAAAAGGTTCATTTTAGCCGCGTCATCCTGCTCGTTCACAGTTTGAAGTGCGTCAACAGGGAGATACCTGTTAAAGCGAAGGGGTGGAAGATGCTGCCCGTGTACAGCAACAAATCAAGCCGCAAATTTTTTACGGCTGGTACATTGTCGCTGTCGGATTTCTCGCCAACGTCGCATCGTCTTTCGCGCTCGCGAGCACGCTGAGCATTTTTCTTAAACCTCTCACGGCCGAGTTGGGCATCTCACGCGGGGTCTTTTCCTTGCTGCGCTCGGGCGAAGGCATGATCGGTGCCGGCCTTGCGCCGCTCCTCGGCACCCTCGTTGATCGCTACGGCGGGCGCTGGCTGATGGTCATTGGCACGATCATCGTCGGCATCGGTTATTTCATTCTCAGTCACGTGGAAAATTTCGCGCAGTTCGCCGGGATTCGCCTGACCTTAGTCACTTTGGGCGACGCCATGATGGGCTACATGGTGATCAACGTCGTGATCTCCCAGTGGTTCGTGCGTAGGCGCGGGCGCGCACTGGCGTTCTCCAGCATGGGCGTGGGTTTTGCCAAGGTCTGTATGCCGATCATTGCGGCGTCTCTGCTTGTGGCCTTCGGCTGGCGCCAAACCTGGTTCATCTTCGGCATCACGACCATGGCTCTTTTGGTACTACCAGCGCTGTTCGTGATTCGGCGCACGCCCGAAGAGATGGGACTCTATCCTGACGGCGCTGCCGAGCCGACGGTTGGAGCATCATCGAGGGCGGTGAAAAAATCAGCGAGCAATTTATTGCGGCCATACTCAGAGGAGCTTTGGACGCGCGCTGAGGCGGTGCGCACAAGCGCATTCTGGCTCTTGGTGATCACCTTCGGGATTTCCAGCGTCGGCGTGACCGGACTAAACTTGCACGTGTATTCCTACGTCACCGATCTCGGACATTCCGCAGTGGTGGCAGCATCGGTGATGAGCGTGATCGCCTCCATGCAGTTGGCATCGCCGCTTGCGTGGGGCCTTCTCGCCGAGCGGATCGATCCGCGCTACGCGGCGATGTTGCGCTTCATCGTGCAAGCTGTCGGCTTGGGGATCGCGATTGCGACGGGCAATTTGTTGTGCCTGTACAGCGGATTTTTTCTTTATGGTATCGGTCTTGGCGGTAACATGGTATTGCCCGACATTCTTTGGGCAAACTATTTTGGCCGACACTCGCTCGGCAAGATTCGCGGGATGGGGTTGCTGATTTCGCAGGTGCTTGCTGCCGTTGGACCGCCGTTTTTCGGTTTTCTCTTCGACATCACCGGCGGCTACGGACTGTCCTTCGCGTTGTTCGGCTGCGTCTTGATGACTTCGGCGGGATTGAGTCTGATGTTGCGGCCGCCGGTGAAGAAGGATTGGAGTCATGGAGTAACGGAATAATGGAGTATTGGGAAACCCATCCCTCCACTACTCCAGTACTCTAACTTTAACGGCTTGCCGCCGGATGGGGCTCTCTGATAGGTAAAAATCGATTCCATTGAAAGGATTTTGTCATGATTATCGATGTTCACAATCACATCGTCGCCGGTGAGCAACTCCAGACGTTTCAAGCCGGTTTGATCAACAGCGCCGGATTTCATCGTCCGGCCGGCGTAGTGGTCACCGAGAAACACATTCAAGAAGCGAAGTGGCGCGGTCACAAGCATTCCGAAGTTCTCGATGAAGTCGGAACCGACTATGCCTTTATTTCGCCGCGGCCTTACACGATGATGCACTCGGCAAAGCCGGAGAAGATCGTGCACTGGTATTGCCAGGCGGTAAACGACGCGTTGGCGTTGCAAGTGAAAACGGAGCCGAAGAAGTTTCGCGCCATCGGCGGCTTGCCGCAAAATGCCGGTATTCCCGTGACCAACACGTTCGATGAAATCGACCGCTGTATCAACGATCTTGGTTTTGTCGGCGTTATGATCAATCCCGATCCCGGCGAAGGCGACGGGCAAACGCCGGGTATGGGCACCGAGTACTGGTATCCGCTTTACGAAAAGATGGTGAAGATGGATATTCCAGGGCTATTGCACTCGGCGAGCTGTAAGAATCCACGTGAATCGTTCCACGGGCACTTTATTACTGAGGAAAGCATCGCGATCTTGTCACTGGTGGACTCCAAAGTGTTTCAGGATTTTCCCAAGCTGAAGCTGATTATTTCACATGGCGGCGGCTCAGTGCCGTATCAAGTGGGCCGCTGGCGCTCGCAGCTGCGCGGTCCCAACGACACGGAAAATTTTGACCAGCGATTGAAGCAGCTTTATTTCGACACGGCGCTTTACAATGTCGAGTCGCTAAAGCTGCTGTTTCGAATCGTCGGTCCCGACCGCTGCCTCTTCGGTACCGAACGGCCCGGAGCCGGTTCCAAAACCGATCCCCGCACGGGGAAATGGTACGATGACGTGCGCCCGAACATCGAAAGCATTCCGTGGCTCTCTGCAGAGGATAAGAGCAAAATCTTCGAACGCAACGCGCTTCAAGTCTTCTCGCGCTTCAAACAGTAGGCGAGTGGGCGCGGGTTCGGTTTGAGTTCGCAGATACTCGTATCTAGGTTAGTCGCGCGCGGCGCTACCCGTCGATGAAAAAATCGACAGCGTGTCCGGATACGTCTCAGCTTTCCTGCGTTTTCTAGTTTGACGAATCTATGATGGCGTCAGAAATTGTTCATCTCGATCTCCACACGCTGACCGCCGATCAGCAGGTTGAAGAGCTGAAGCGGCAGTTTCTACGGCTACGCGGCAGGGGCGCCGTGGTGCGCGCGTTGGCTGGCGCACTTCCAGTGCGCCAGTATATCTCTATGCTCGAGCGCGGCTACCGCGTGACGCTGGAAAGGGAAGATGAGAATTTTGTCCTTGTCCTTCGGCCGGACGGCTCGATGCCGCGTTTGGGAGTACGCGGGGCTCATTCCATTGCGAGTGATGCTAACGGGCGAATTTATAGCAATACAACGAATAATCGCGTGGCTGTGATCGACGCCGCGTCGCGCAAACTGCTCAAGCACTTTTCTGTGGGCGATGATCCTTCGCATTTGCAACTATCGCACGACGGTCGACGGCTTTATGTCGCTAACACCGGATCGAACGATGTGACCATTATCAACACGATGATAGACGAACGGATTGCCAACGCGCCCTGTGGACAGCGCCCGCTCCTTCCTTGCGTCGCAGGCAACGGGGATGTTTATCTGCCCAGCGGCCCCGATAAATCGGTGACGGTGCTTGACGCTGAGGGCAGGCGGCGCGCGACGATCCCGGTGGGTCTGGCGCCGCATGATATCGCCATCTCTCCGGGCAGCCGGTGGGCCTATCAACCCAATTCGGCTTCGCACACCGTGACCATCATCGACGCGCACGACAATTCTCTAGCCGGTGAAATTCAAGCCGGCCTCGGCCCGTCGCATATCGCTTTTGATCACGAGAGCCGTTTTGCTTACGTGGCCAATACGGTGTCGGATGATGTCGCCGTCATCAGCACCAACAATCATGAAGTCATAGCGAGAATCCCGGCCGGCAAAGGCGCGCATCTGCCGGTGCTGAGCCCCGACGATCGGTACGGATATGTCGCCAATTTCGCATCCGATGACCTGACGGTATGGGATTGTCGAACGCTTCGAGTTGTCGCCGCGATTCCGGTTGGCATTTATCCACACTTCTTCGCCCCGAGCCCGGACGGAAAATGGTTGGTGGTATCGAATACCGGCGAGTCCAGTGTCTGCATCATTGATGCGCATGAACACAAAATCAGAGCATGTATAAAAGTGGGCGGCGCTCCGGCGCACCTCGCCTTCAGTCCTGACAATGAATTGGCTTTTGTCGGCTGTGAAAAAGCCGATGAAATTGCCGTCATCGAGCTCGGGCGGCAAAGGCTCGTGCAAACCGTTCAAGCCGGCGGCCAACCGAGTTAAAAAGCTGTGCCTTTGGAGAGAATGGGTTCGCTTTGTTCATCCTGCTCTCTGGCGGTTGAAAACTACAGCGTTTCCGTTCACTTTCGTCGGCAGAGCCAGTGTCGATGAAAGAAACTCCCGCGCTCGAACTACGCGATGTTTCATTTTTTGCAGATGGAAAAGCGATTTTGCAGTCGATCAGTTGGACGGTTGGCGAGTGTGAGAATTGGGCGATTTTAGGACCGAACGGTTCGGGTAAAACCACACTCCTCAAGTTGATTGGCGGTTATCTTTGGCCAAACCGCGGTGGTGTCATACGACGAAAGGGCAAAAAGCTCTCCTTTCTGCCTGGCCTCAGGAAAAGCATTGGCTGGGTGACGGCGACCCTGGCGGCTGAAATTCCCAGCCATGAAAAAGCGCTCGAGACCGTTATATCCGGTAAATTCGCGCAAATCGGCTATCTCGGCGGGATCTGGGGTCAAGCGACCAAACAGGACTATGCGTGCGCCCGGCGCTACCTCGAGCAGCTTGGCTCCAGTCAGCTAAGCGAGCAGCCATTCGGTACGTTGTCGCAGGGAGAGCAGCAGAAGGTTTTGATTGCGCGGGCGCGCATGACCAAACCTTATCTGATTATCCTCGATGAGCCTTGCGCCGGGATGGATCCGGGCGGCCGGGAAAACTTTTTAGCTTCGCTCCGACAGCTCGGCAAACAGAAAAAAGTTCCGGCTCTCATTTACGTAACGCACCACATCGAAGAAATTTTGCCGGTTTTCCGGCACACTTTGGTCCTGCGCGAAGGAAGAGTGCTTTACGTGGGGCCCACTTCCGGTGTTCTCCGGCACAATGTGTTGAAAGATCTCTACGGCGTTGATTTCACGCTGATGAAACGCAACGGACGGTATTGGCCGGTGATGAAATAATTACGTCAAGCTTTCAAGTTCGAAGAAAGGCAACTCCCTTGAGCCGTATTTAAGTTTGACTGAATTTCCCCGATAGAGCCGCTGCACGTTAATGAAGGATCCGCGAGAGAACTGTTTCGCCGCGCCGCGCAGCCGCTGGTGGTCTCTCGCAGTTGCCTCCCTAGCCACATTGATCGTCACTGCTGACTCGGGGCAGCTCAGCATCGCGATGCCATTGATCATCAAGGACTTGCACGCCGATTTATCGCTGGCGAGTTGGCTAGCGCTGGTTTACGCCTTGGTCACAGCATCGCTGTATTTACCCTGCGGTAGACTGTCGGACGTTTTCGGGGTCGGCAAACTGTTTCTCGGCGGCTTTGTTTTGTATTCGGTGAGCTCCTTTGCTGCGGGAATGACACAAGCAGCGCTGCAAATAATTTTCTTCCGCGCGACGCAAGCGGCAGGGAGCGCACTCATTATGGCGAACAACTTCGCATTAATCACCGCGCTTTTTCCGCGGGAGGAGCGCGGCCGGGCCATGGGCATCGCCGGCGGCACGGTATCGGCGCTTGGTTATACGCTTGGTCCGGTACTGGGAGGGCTTTTAACCCACAGCTTCGGTTGGCGCGCGAATTTTTACCTGTCCGGGTCGCTCGCGATGATCGGATTTGTCTTGGCCCGACAGCTGTTGCCGCCGGAAAGCTTCAAACCGAGCGCCGATAGAAAAACCCCCTTCGATATCACGGGGGCGATTACCTTCGCTGCTGGAATTTCCTTGCTGTTGTTCAGTTTGGCGCTCGCGCAGAAGGGGAGCTGGCGAGAACCTGCCGTGGTTTTAAGCGCATTGTTGGCGCTTGCTCTGTTCGGTTTGTTTATCCAGCGGGAAAAGCGCGTCAGCTTTCCCTTGCTCGACTTGAGCATTTTCCGCATTACCGCGTTCGCTCTCGGTAATCTTGCCAGATGGTTCAGTTTCATCACGATGAGCGTCAGCAATTTATTAATGCCGTTTTTTTTGCAGCTCGCGCTGGGTCTGGATCCGCTTCGCGCCGGGCTTTTAGTAGCGCCGACGCCATTTGCGATGGCGCTGCTGGCGCCAGTTACCGGGTGGCTATCGGAGCGCTTTTCACCCGGACGGCTCTGTGCGGTGGGACTGGCCGTAAACGGAGCGGCGCTGGTGCTTCTGGCGCTATTGCAAACCGATGCGACAGGTTTTGAAGTGGCGACCGCTTTGGCTTTGCTTGGTATCGGCATGGGAATTTTTCAAACCCCGAACAACAACCTGCTGATGAGCTCGGTGCCGCGACATCGTTTGGGTATTGGATCCTCTGTGCTGTCGATCGTCCGAAGCCTTGGTTATTCCGTCGGCGCGACTTTGGCCGCGATGATCGTCGGCCATTTTTTGCTCATCGCGACGGGTGAAATGTCCTTGCAAAGCCTTAGCGAGGCGGCCGGGATTCCTCGAGAAACGCCGGCACTGGCGGCATTTTTACGCGGTTATCGCTGGGCTTATCTTACCGCTGCGATCGTCGCCTTTACCGGCGCAGCGGTAAGCTTATGGGCGGTGACTACCGAGGGTGCAAGATAAAGCGAACAAGACTTCCGGGAAATCGAACGTATCGCTGTTAAAAGAGGCATGGTCCAATGGGTTCACATTATCCCGTACGTTTGTTAGACAAGTCCATCCTACTTGCGTTCTTCCGTCAGTCGCTCTGGTCATTACCGTACGCTCTTCCATGCATCGCAATATGGACACTTTATTTGATCGCGTTCTGGCCAGGCCTGATGAGCCCTGATTCGATCGTCCAGTGGGAGCAGGTTCTGAAAACGTCTTTTTCCAACAACTACCCGGCTTTTCATACCCTCACAAATTGGTTGATTACCCGCCTGTGGTTCTCACCCGCGGCAATTGCAGCCACTCAGATTATCGCACTCGCGACCGTCTTAAGTCTTAACTTGCACGAGCTTGAACTCTGGGGAATCAGCCGCCGCGTTCGGGCATCGATCACTGCTGTCTTTGCTGCCTCACCGGTGAACGGCATGATGGTGATTAGCCTATGGAAAGATATTCCCTACACCTGTGCGATGCTGGCCGTGTTTATGATCATGTTGCGCGTTCTTCGAACGGAAGGCAATTGGCTCAAGACGGCGCCGGGAATGGTGGCACTTGGTTCGGCGGTTTTACTGACATCTTTGTACCGACATAACGGTTTGCCAGTAATTGCCCTGTTGATGGTCGCGATGCTGATTCTATGGCGAGGCGTCTGTTTTAAACAGTTATGTCGCGTGACCTTCAACTGGATAATCCTATTCGTCATTATCACGGGTCCGATCTATCGGCTCATCGGCGTCGCCCCAATGGCCAAATTTTTTGCTCTGCAGAATGTGATGCACCAGATCGGTGCCTTGACTCAGCACGGCGCCATCGAATCTGAATCGGACAAAAGTTTTCTCGGCAGGATTCAGCCGATCACGAACTGGATCAAGTATTATAATTGTTACAATCTGAATGTGCTTGTTTACAATGAAGATGTGCAACACCAATTCATCGAGTCCCATGCGTCGCAGCTCATCGATGTCTGGCAGCGCGGGGCGCGAAAAAATCCTGCCATTCTGCTGAAGCATGAAAGCTGTGTCACTTCGTTGCTATGGGAAATTTCAGAGCCGAAAGAAAAAGGCGGACATTTGTATACGACAGAGCTGGCGATCGTAGAAAATGATTTGGGTTTAAAAAGTACAAGTCTCTGGCCGCGACTTCGCGATCATCTCGAACGTATTGTCAGGATGACTCTCAAACCGAGCGTCATATGGTTTATCTGGAGGCCGGCACTTTACCTCTACTTTTTTTTGCTGTTCGTGGCGCTCGCAGCAGTCCGCGTTGGGAACGGTAGACTTTTACAAATAGGTATTCCCGCTCTGCTCAATTCGCTCGTTTGGTTCATCTTTATCACGACGCAGGATTTTCGTTTTCAATATCCGGTCTACGCCATGGCCCTGATCGCGCCCGCGCTGCTATTCATAGCACGCGAAAAGATTTCAAACGTCAACCGCGTAAGACCACGTCGAGTTTAGACAAACGGGCAATAACTTCGCAGATCCGGTCGATCTCGGCTTCTTCTAACTCTGAAAACATCGGCAAACTTAAACATTCGTTCGCGACGCTCTCAGCGACGGGAAAATCGCCGGTTCTGTAGCCCAGATGACGGTACACTGGCTGAAGATGCAGTGGAATTGGATAATGCAGTCCCGTGCCGATTTGCGCTTTTGAAAG
>JBIOXP010000169.1:0-13294 GCA_044869705.1 Binatia bacterium
TGCCGGCCGCCTTAAAAGTCCTCGCCATGTTTTTCAGAATGTAATCCGTCTGCAGCTTGATATCCGAGCCGTAGAACGGAAAATTCGGGTGCTTGCGTGCTTCCTGGGGCACGCCCGTCTTGAAATCGCTGGCAAGCTGTCCAGCCGCGAAAACAAGCCCGTTGGCGAGTGACGCTTCTGAATAGTTTGCGAGCGGTTGCGGAACGTCAGACTTGATCACACGAATACTCATAGTTCTTTCCTCTTCCTCAACGGATTGAGTGCGCGCACGTAAACCGTCACGTGCGCGCAGATGGACACTAATTTTATTTTTGGACCGGAATGTCGCGACCGTTGGTCTCTTTCCCGTTCACAATCTTCACGACGTGGGTCACCAGCAGTGGATCTCCTTTCTCGTCGAACTTGAACGGGCCGCGGGTGCTGTCGAAGCTGACCTTAGCCAAGGCATCGCGAATCTTGCCGCGGTCCTCGCTGCCTGCCTGCTCTATTGCAAGCAGCGCCATCGTGATCGCGTCGTAAGCCTCGGAATGATACGCATCGGCCACCTTGTTGTAGGCTTGCTTAATCTTAGCGACCAACTGCTGCGCCGCCGGAATGTTGGCGGTCGTCGCGCTGCTGTAGTGCGTGGTGTAGAACACGCCATTCACGGCATCGCCGCCCAGTTCGATATATTTCGGCAAAGCAACGCCGTCGCAGCCGAAACGTGGCAGCGTCATGTTCATCTGCGTGAATTGCTTCGCGACCAGCGCGCCTTCAGCGTAGCGCGACCATTCGACGAGCACCTGAGCGGGACTTGCTTTGATGCGTCCAAGTTGCGCCGTGAAGTCCAGATCGCCTCTCGCGTAACGTTCCTCCGCGACGATCTCGAATCCAAGCTTGTCTGCAGCCGCCTTGAATGACTGGAACCCGCCGCGTCCGAAATCGTCATTCACGTAGAGGAAAGCCACCTTGGTGACGTTGGGGAACTTCTCATGGATGAAGGCTGCGAGATCGGCGGCCAATTTCGTATCCGGTACGGGCGACCGGAATACCCACTTGTTTCCCTGCGTGGTGATCTTCTGCGCAGTCCCTGCCACGACGATCTGAGGCGTTTGTGATTGTGCGGCGACCTGCGAAGCGGCGAGGCTCGCAGGGCTGCTGATGCTGCCAATGAGTATCGATACGTTGTCGCGCGCCGTTAGTCGCTTCGCGACGTTGACGGCCTCCTCCGGTTTGCCGGCGTCATCCGCATAGACTGCTTCGATCTGTTTGCCGCGGATGCCACCAGATGCATTCTTTTCCTTGATTGCAAGATCGACCGCTTCCTTCTCAGCGGCACCCGTGGCAGCCGCGTCGCCGGTAAGCGGTCCGAATACTCCAATCTTGATCGTGTCGGCCGATGCATTTATCGCCGATCCGATCATTAGTGCGGAAGCGAGTAAGGCAGCTCGCAGAAAGTGCCTTTTCAGTCCAGTCATGTCCTGTCCTCCCCTTCATGGGTTGAGCACACTTACTTCGAAGACGCAGATGTCCGACGTTGGTCGTCGGCCTCCACTTCCCAATCTTCCCGGCCGAGATAGCTCGCCCAGACCCTCGGGTTTTTCAAAAGATTGGAAGCTGTATCGGTGAGCACAATTCGTCCGGTCTCGATAACAAAGCCTCGCGACGCCATTTCCAGCGCAAGCTCCGCGTTTTGCTCGACCAACAGAATTGTTGCCCCGTCGTCATGAAAACGGTCGATCGCGTGCGCCACTTCTTCCACAAGTATCGGCGCGAGGCCGAGCGAAGGCTCGTCCAGCAACAACAAAATGGGCCTGGCCATCATCGCGCGACCAAACGCCAGCATCTGCTGTTCGCCGCCACTGAGCGCACCGCCTGGCTGACGTCGTCGTTCCGCCAACCTTGGAAAAAGGCTGTAAACCTGCTCACGCGACTGTTTTTCTCCTGCCCGCGCGCGCGTCGGGTAAGCCCCGACCCTGAGATTTTCCTCAACCGTCAAGCGCGGAAAGACCCGCCGCCCTTCCGGCACGTGAATGATGCCGAGTTCTACAAGTAGTTCGGGAGCAAGGCCGGCGAGAGATTTTCCGTCGAACTTAATTGTGCCAACGGATGGCCTGACAAGCCCCGAGATCGCTTTCAACGTGGTCGACTTGCCGGCACCGTTCGCACCGATAAGCGCAACAATTTCTCCGCGATTGATATCGATATCGATTCCCTGCAAAGCCGGAATCTTCGCATACTCGACATGGAGGTTTTCAATGCGCAGCATGGCGAACCTCATTGGTGTCGCGCTGCGCAGATCGACGGTATGCCTTTTTCGTCCCGAGATAGGCTTCGATCACCCCCGAATGATCGCGAATGTCGGCGGCGCTTCCGTCTGCAAGCTTCTTGCCGTAGTTGAGAACGGTGATGCGATCGCAAGCCCGCATCACGACTTCCATGTGGTGCTCCACAAGCATCAGCGTCACGCCGGCAGCCTGAATCCGGCGGATAAGGCCGACGAGCTGACCGGCTTCCGCCCCGTTCAAACCGGCAGCAGGCTCGTCCGCCAAAATCAGTTTTGGCCTGCCAACGAACGCGCGCGCAATTTCGAGCAGCCGCTGATGCCCGTAAGGCAGGCTTCCGGCAACGACGTGTGCCAGGTTCGATAGCCCCACAAAATCGAGCGCTTCGCGCGCGCGGTCGACAATTTCCTTTTCTTCGACCCGCTGCCCCCTGGTCCGGACCAGCGAAGAAAACACCTCGCTGCGCGTGTTCGCATGCAGACCTACCATGACATTCTCAAGCGCTGTCATTTCACGAAACAACCGCAGATTCTGGAAAGTCCGCCGGATGCCCGCTGCCGCGCGCAGGTCCGGCGGCATTGGCGTGAGGTCGCGACCGTCAAAATTTATTCGGCCGCCGGTCTGACGGATGTGGCCCGAAATTAAATTAAGGAACGTGGTTTTCCCCGCGCCGTTCGGCCCGATCAAACCGTGCACATGACCCACTTCAACCGAAAGATCGACGCCACCGACGGCGACCAGTCCGCCAAAGCGGCATGTAAGCTGCTCGGTGACCAGTAAAGCGGTCATCGCCTGACCTCCACCGACTCCACGGTTTTCGCATCGGACGAAGAGCGAAATCGCGGAAGAAATCGCAGCAGCATCGGCGCCAGTCCCGCAATGCCACCACGGCTCACTCCCATCAACACGACGACCAGTGCGCCAAAGAGAATGAGCCTCCACTCCCCGGACGAGCGCAGGAACTCCGGCATGAGAACGATGATGATCGCGCCGATGACGGCACCAGGCAGGCTGCCAAGGCCGCCGACCACCACCATGATCAGAATTTCGATGGATTTGTTAAAAGTGAAATCATTCGGATTGAGGTAGCGGGCGTGATGCGCGTAGAGCGAACCCGCGATGCCGGCCGTGAATGCAGCAACAAGGAAGCACTTGCTCTTGTAGCGGATGATCGAAATTCCGCAGGCGCGCGCTGCGTCTTCATCCTGCGAGATTGCCCTCAACGCACGGCCAAAACGCGAGTGGGCCAGTCTGTCGAGCCCGAAATAAATGGCAGCCGTCACCGCCAAAATGAGAAAATAGAGGTCGCGTTCGGTCGTTAACTCGAAGCCAAAGATACTTGGCGGCGGAACGTTGAGCATTCCATAGCTGCCGCCCGTCGCCCATTCCTCGTTGAGCATAAAGAGGTAGATGATGATATTGAATCCGAGTGTCGCGACCGCAAGGCTCGAACTCGGCAGTTTCACGATTGGCACGAGCAACAAACTGCTGATCGCGGCGACCACTCCCGCCGCCAGGAACGCCAGGCTAAACGGCACGCCAAAGTGCAAGGTCAGGACCGCGGAAACATAGGCGCCGATACCGTAGAACGCGCCCTGGCCCAGAGACAGCAGGCCCGCCATACCTACCAGCAACTGCAGCCCCAGCGCCAGAATTGCTCCGATCAGAGCGACACCGAATACGTGTTGCCAGTAGGTATTCGTCTGGATGAACGGAGCCGCCACGAGCAAGACTAGAACAAGAGACCTGATCGTTTTGGACTGCATGAGCCGCGCTCAAACCCTGCGCGCCGCGCGTATGAAAATTCCCGACGGGGCCACTAACAAGATGGCGATTAAAACAACCATTCCGACTGCATCTTTGTACGCTGTCGAGATCAAAACGCCGGAAAATGTTTCAATGAGACCGAACGCGATTCCGCCGAGCATAGCGCCCGTCAGACTTCCGAGACCGCCCAGCGTGGCTGCGACAAATGCCTTGATGCCAGTGAGAAATCCCATATTAACGAAGCAAAAAACAGCGATCCCAACAGCACGCCCGCAGCACCCGCCATGACGCCCGCCACTACGAATGTGTAAGTGGTGGTTTTCTTCACGCTGATACCCATCAACTGTGCGGCTTCGGCGTCCTGCGCCGCGGCCTGCATCGCGATGCCAAGACGTGTGTAGCGAAAGAACAACTGCAACGCCGCCATCATTACGAAGCCGAGCACCACGATCCATATGAGCTGCGGAGAGATCGCGAAGCCGGCGATGTCAATTCCACGCGTATGGAACAGCGGCGGATAACGCAGGGGTTCGGATCCCCATATCAGCCGCGCCGCATTTTGCAGGATGAGCGACACCCCTAGCGTCGAAATGATGATGTTGATGAGAGGCACCCGCAATGTGCGTAGCGTGCGATAGATCGAGAGTTCGATAGTCACTGCGGCTATGCCGCCGCCGATCATCCCAACGAGTAGCACGACCCAGAACGGCAGATCGACCATCCACATCGCGGACAGGCCCGCCATCGCGCCGATCATCATCAGCTCGCCTTGCGCGAAATGCAGAATTTCGGTGGCGCGGATGATGATTGTTATGCCCAATGCAATCAAACTGTAAATACAGCCGATCGCAAGCCCCCCGATGATGCCTTGGATAAATTGTTCGGAGGACATGATACTCGCCTCACCCGCGTACATACTGAACCATACAAAAATCGGGTCGGCAACAATTTCTGCATGCGTATGCAAAAATGAGCGGCAGCATATTTCGACGCAGCGGCCGGCCGACCTCAAACGATTCCGCCGTTGACGCCGATGACCTGTCCTGTGATCCAGCGGGCGTCTTCTGAGGCCAAAAAAGCAACTACATCTGCAATTTCCGCCGGGGATCCCAATTTCCCGAGCGGCGTGATTGCAGGCGCAGTGTCGCGCGAAAGTTGCGACACCATGGCGTTATCGGTCGGACCCGGTGCGATGGCATTGACCGTGATACCGCGATCGCCAACTTCCTTTGCGAGCGTTCTCACGAACTGTTCGACGGCCGCCTTGCTTGCCGAATAGAGCGCGTGGCCCGCGCGGCCCTGCAACACCATGTTGCTTGAGGTCCCGATAATTCGTCCGCCGTTGCTGACCTTCCGCGCGGCTTCTCGGAAAATCCAGAATGTCGCGCGGGTGTTAATTGAAAAGATTCGGTCATAATCCTCTTCTGTGGTATCGACGATCGACCTGTTCAGATTGACGCCCGCAATCGCCGCGACGATGTTCGGCGCACCGAAGTGGCGGTCTGCCGCGTCAAAAAGACCCGCGATGAAATCGTTCTGCCGAAGATCGCCCGGAACCACCAGAGCGCGGTCGGCCGTCGTGCCGACCTGCTCCATCACCTGCTCCGCATTACCATGAGCAGGCAAATAGGTCAGAACGAGATTGGCGCCATCGGCAAAAAAACGTTTGGCGACCGCAAGGCCAATGCCCTGCGAAGCGCCCGTAACAATCGCTATTTTTCCAGCCAGTTTTCCGGTCATTGTGCAACTCGAGAGGCTCCGGGTCGGACGGTACTGGAAAGACGACTCGGCAAGCGGTAAAAATTATACAGATTTGAAGCCGCAATGCCGCGGCAGCATTTTTTGTACCCGCGCTCATGAGAAAGCCAAAGGCAGCAAAGCATCTCACACGCGCGGTTACCGCAGAGGTCCTCGCCAAACGGCTCGGTCTGTCGCAGTCTACCGTCTCGCGAGCTTTCACCGATATGGCCAGCATTCACCCGGAAACGCGGGAACTGGTCATTAACGAAGCGCACGCACTCGGATATCAACCGAATATCCTTGCGCGTAGCCTCATAACGCGGCGGACGAATATTGTCGCCGTCGTGATGGCAAACCTTACCGACCCGTTCTATCCACTTGTGCTCGACCAGCTCGGTCAGCGCATTCAGTCGAGCGGCCGGCAGGTGCTGCTGTTCATTGTTCCGGTGGGCAAAAACGTCGACGACGTCCTGCCGTCACTACTTCAGTACAAGGTGGACGCAATTGTGATTACGTCGGCGACGGTATCTTCGCGCATGGCATCGGTGTGCGCGGCTCAGCGGATACCCGTAGTGCTGTTCAACCGCTACGTTCCTACCTTGAAGGTGACAGCGATCTGCTGCGATAATGTCGCAGGTGGCCGGGTGGTTGCCGAGTATCTTCATAACACGGCCCATGTGCGGCCCGCGTATGTGGGTGGCGAGCGTGATGCGACCACCAATCTCGACCGGGCTCGAGGATTTGCTGGACGTCTGCAGGAGCTAGGCATTGCACTTCATGCTCATGAAGCTGGCGGCGCCTTCAGTTACGCCGCAGGATACAGCGCAGCCGATCGTCTTGTTCGCCAAAATATAAGGCCCGACAGCATATTCTTCGCCAGCGACGTTATGGCGATCGGTGGCGTCGACGCGATCCGCGCTGCAAATCTCCGCGTCCCGGATGACATCTCGGTCATCGGGTTTGACGATGTCCCTATGGCAAGTTGGCCCTCCTACGAAATCACCACCGTCCGCCAGCCGATCACGCAGATGGTCGACGAAACCGCCAAAATTCTTGGCTTCGATAAACCTGCGATAAAGAAACTGTCCCGAAAAATTCATTTTATGAACGGTGTGCTAATTGAAAGAAAGACCGTAATGAACAGACGACGTCGGCTTTCTTTAGCCAAACCAGCACAGGCCTGATACGCGTCAGGCCAGCATTGGAGGAACAGCTCCGGATTTGGCGACGCGAGGACGCGGCCGTCCGCCATCTGCCAACACCGCGATCACGACAATTTCATCGGGACGTGGCGCGCCGGCAATCGTGACCGTCATCGTATCGATCTCGTTGAAAGACCAGACGTCGTCCTTGTGCCCCAGCGGGACATCTATGGAAGCACCGGCCGCCGCAACTTTGATGTTCGATGGAATGATGGCCTGCCCGCCGCCGATTGCGTCCCGTATCGGCTTTCCCATCCTGGGATGAATGATTGCTGCCGCGTGCTCGACGTCGCCTGCCGTACCCACAATTGCCGCTTTGCCATATGAGACGGGTCGCGCCTGCAGCCCGTCAAGCGCGGCTCGAACCAGATAATCACCGAGCTCCGCGCCGAAAGGAACGAGAGACTGGAGGTCGTCCGTCACGACACCTGCAAGGGGGTTGGCGACCAGCGCGCAGGCGGCGACACGCGTAACGGGGACGATCGCGGAGGCGCCGCCCTCGAAAGCGATCGTGTCTCTCACGATGAGAGTTCGCCGAATCTCGATCATCTCAGGCTCCAAGAAGGCGATCGAAATTGTGCTGCATGATCGCCTCGGCTTGATCTGCCGGAAGCGCTTTGCGAATGAACTCGACCGGCTGCGGCTCGCCGAGCGGAAACGGTGCATCACTTCCCATGAGTAGGTGCTCCACCGGAACGACACTAGCAGCATATTGAAGGACACCGGGTTCAAAACAGACCGTATCAAAATAGAGAAGCCGCAAATACTCGCCTATGGGCGCCTTCAGGGCGGCCGACAGCTGAGCATTGGTATCAACCTCCCGCTGCATGCGTGCCCGCAACACCAGACTGAACGCACCGGTATGGGCGCAAATGAGCTTCAACCGCGGCCAGCGGTCGAGGAACCCCGAACAGACCATCTTGAGAATATTGATGGTGTTGTCGAAGAGATATCCGGCAACCACGGTCAGCTCGTACTCGCGCGTTCGTTCCTTGCCGGGCGGATCGGCCGGGTGGACGAAAAGCGGCACCTCGAGATCAAGGGCTGCGCGGTAAATTGGCTCGAACTGCGCATCGTGCAGGTAAACACCTCGCACATTCGACGCGATATGGCCGCCGACGAAGCGGTGCTCTCGGACGCAGCGCACGAGCTCTTGCGCCGCGGCCTCCGGATTCTGCATGGGCAGGAAAGCCCAGGCTCTGAACTGTGCATCATGGCCGGCGATCGCCGCAGCGATCGTGTCGTTGAATTGTCGTGCCGTCGGCACCGCAAGGGATGCATCGAGATGATAATCGATGAAGGGTGTGGCCAACGACAGGATAGACCGTTCAACACCTTCCTGCCGCATTCGCTCGACCTGGCGCGTCAGATCGAAGAAGGTCTTATTCAGACCGAAGTGCATTCCGCGAATATCAAGGTCGATTCCTTCGCCCTCTTCCCGCTTGACCCTTACCTGGAATTCGGAACGCGACTTTAGGAAGTCGAAAAATACCGGCGGCACGTAATGTCGATGAATGTCTGTAATCATGCTTACAATCCCAGATACGCAACCTTCAGGCGCTCGTCCTTGAGCAGAGCCTGGCCGCGCCCATCGAGCACGACGCGGCCGTTTTCCAGGACGTAGGCGCGATCAGAAGCTTCCAATACGTGGTGGACGTTCTGTTCGACGATCAGGATCGTGATCCCTTTCCGCCGGAGATCGGCGATGAGATCGAACAACAGCTTCACGTAAATTGGCGCGAGCCCTTCAGTGGGCTCGTCGAGCAGTAAGGTCTGCGGTCTCGCCATCAACGCGCGGCCAATTGCGAGCATCTGCTGTTCGCCGCCGCTGAGCGTTCCGGCGACCTGCTTGCGACGCTCGGCCAGGACCGGAAGGAGCGCGAAAACCTCATCGAGCGTGGTCGCGGCGACGCGGCGCGCGCTGGCCGCATAAGCACCGATTTCCAGATTCTCGAGCACCGTCATGAAAGGAAACAAACGCCGCCGCTCAGGGACCAGGACCAGGCCGAGCGCGACCCGTTCATAGGCGGACATAGCCGCGATCGGGCGTTTGTCGAAAAGAAGGTCGCCGGTGCAGGTCGTTCGCAGGCCGGCCAAAGTGAACATTAGCGTACTTTTTCCGGCGGCGTTGGCGCCGACGAGGCCGACAATTTCGCCTTTCTCGACCGACAGGTTGACCGAGTGCAGGACCTGCACCGCGCCGTAAAAAGCGTTGAGATTCTTCACCTCAAGCAAGGTTCATCTCCTCGCCCAAGTACGCCTTCACCACGGCCGGATCACGCGCGACCTTTGCCGGCTCGCCATTGGCTATCAACTCGCCGCGATTAAGCACCATGATCCTGCTTGCGGTCTTCATGATCGCGTACAGCACGTGCTCGACCCAAATGACGGTGATACCACGCGCAGGCAGGCTGCTCACGAACTTCGTCATCGTGCTGACTTCGGTGGGGGTCAAACCAGCCATGATCTCGTCGAACAGGACCAGCTTCGGGCGCATGGCGAGCGCACGAGCGACCTCGAGGCGCTTGAGCAACCCAACGGTGAGGGCCGTCACGGGGATATCAATGTAATTGCCGAGGCCGACATCAGCGAGCGTCTCGATCGCAAGGGCCCTCGCCCGGCTGACCGAGCCTTCCTGCTGAAATGCCGTCAGCATAACGTTTTCGACCACCGACAATTGGCGGTACGGCTTCGGGATCTGGAACGTGCGTGCGATGCCGACCCGCGCAATGCGGTGGGATTTCCAATGGCTGACCTTGAGGCCATCGAAAACGATTTCGCCTTTTGTCGGGATCAAGGCGCCGGCGATCAGATTGAAAAGCGTGCTCTTTCCTGCGCCGTTCGGTCCGATTAGACCGAGCAATTCACCGCGCTGGACAGAGAAGCTCACGTCACGAACCGCCCACAATGAACCGAACCGATGGCTGACGTTGTCGATTGTCACGATCGCGGTCATGGCTTGTCCCTCTGGCCCGCAAGGCGTGTGAGGGCTCCGGCAATCCCGCCAGGGAAATAAAGCATCACAAAGATCAGCAGCGCGCTGTAGATCACAAGGTGCAGACCCGCCGCCTGGTTTCCCAGGTAGGAGCGCAGCAATTCTGACATCGGCGTGATGAGAAAGGACCCGAGCACCGGGCCGATGGCCGTTCCCAATCCTCCGACGGCGGCCAGCAGTGCGAACTGGAATGAAAGCTCGGGAGAAATAATGAAGGTCGGGTCGAGATAAAGAAAGTATTGCGCGAACAGTGAACCGCCTATTCCGGTCAATCCCGCACTGAGCGCCATCGCAGCAGTCCGGACCACCAACGGATTGACGCCCGCAGCACTGGCAGCGTCCGCATCATCGCGAACAGAAAACAGATAGTACCCATAGCGCGAGCCTTCTAGAAGCTTCGTGATCGCGTAGACCCCGACGAGAAACAGCAACATCATCACGACGTAGGTCGTTTTCGACGCGAAAACCATATTCGCAAGTCCGGCAACCGGCGGGATCGAAAGCCCTTCCGGGCCGCCGGTGAGCGAGGCCCAATTTAACGCACCGATGCGAACAACCTCGGCGGCCGCCAGCGTTGATAGGATCAGGAAGGGCCCGCGAAGCCGCGCGCAGATGAGGGCCAGCAGCGCTCCGAATGCACTCGTCAGTGCTGCGCCGCACCAGATACCGATCCACGGGTTTATGCCGGCACGAACAAACAAAATCGTCGACGTGTAGGCGCCGATGCCGAAGAACGCCGCGTGGCCGAACGAAATCAAGCCGGCATAGCCGCCGGCGATGTTCCAGGCGAGCGCCAATCCCGCCCACAAGAATGTCAGGACGGCGACATCCTGCAGACTTTGGGGAAGTCCGATCACGGTGAGTGCGATGCAGACAATGAGTAGGAGAATTTCAAGAACGGAAACCGGCGTGCCGCGCCGAGGGAAAAAAGGCAGGGCGCGGCGGCCGGACGATTGATCTGTGACGCCAACTGACATGCGTGCTCTCAATCGTTGATTCCGATCGTCGCCGCGCCCTTCTGTCCAAGCAATCCATTTGGTCGAAAGATCATCACGAGCAGAAAAAGAATAAAGTAGAACATCTGGCCGTATGCCGGCGCCACGTAGTAGCTGCTGAGCGACTGAACCACGCCGATGCAGATTCCGCCGAGCAGTGCACCTTCAATGCTGCCCATGCCGCCAAGGACCACAATCACGAAGGCGATCAGAACAAAGTTAAGTCCAACCGTGGGAAACACCGAAAAGAGCGGCATCATGATGCAGGCCGCCAGCCCTACCAGCGCCGAGCCGCCCGCGAACGTGATGAGGAATATCCGCGGCACCGGAATGCCCATCAGCATTGCGGCCTCGCCGTCCTGGACCGTCGCACGGATTGCCTTGCCGAGATAGGTCGTGCGGATCAACCACTGCAGAAAAAGCGTGCACACGATCGTGACCGCAAAGCCCAGCAGCAGTTCGGTCTTGAAATAAAAGGGTCCGATCGCGACGGACCGGTTGAAAATCGGCGGCACATCCCAGAGGTCAGCCGTCATGATCATCAGAGCGACGTTCTGCATGAAGATCGAGAGTCCCATGGTCGCAAACACGACCACGAGATGCGGCTTGTCGAGTCCCGGCCGCACAATTAGCTGGTGGACGATTGCGCCAAAGAGAAACATCGCGGGAACGACGGCAATCGCCGCGATATAGGGATTAAGACCGAGCAGCCGTGTTATGGCCCAGGCGCCGTACATTCCCAGCATTAGGAATTCGCCGTGGGCAAAATTGACGATACGCAGGACCCCGAAAATGAGCGTAAGTCCTATGCTCATCAGAGCATAAATGCCGCCGATGAATATGCCTGAAAGAATCAGTTGGCCGAGGGTGTTCATGCCGGACGCAGGATACCGAGGCGGGTCCGCAGGGATGGAATCTCCTGCGGACCCATATGATCAGCGGCCACTCCACGCCGGCAGTGGAACCATGATCGACGAATGGGTCGCCAGGTTCGACGGAAAGACTTGCTCATTGCCGCCCGGCGTCCACTGCCACACGCCGATCGATGCGCGTAAATTCTGGCCGGCGTCTTTCGGATCATCGGGCCAATCGAAATTGGTGAACTTGATGCCACTGCCATTGACCAGCGAGCCTTCCGGAAGGTCTAGCTTGAGCGCGATTTCCCGCAATTCGTCGGGCTCGAACGTTTTTGCTTTAGACAGGACATCGGTGAACAGCACCCAAATTGCCGAGAATCCGGCCGCAGCATGACCAGCAGGCGGGCGCTTCATCTTCGCTTCGTAGCGCTTGTAGAATTCGTCGGCGACCTTGCGGACATCCGGCTTGAGCACGTTCGGGTTTACTTTGGGTGGAAAGTCGGCAACGAAGATACCATTGACAATATTACCAATCGAGTTGCGCAGATCCGGTGACGAATACCCCGCGCTGACTCCGATGAATGCAGCAACATTGAAATCAAGTTCCTTCGCCTTACGCTGGAAGAGAATTGCGTCGTTCGGGAACGAAATTGCGATCAGAATGTCCGGCTTCACGTCCTTCAGTTTCTGTACGATTGGCGTCATATCGGTCGCAAACTGATCGTAGCCCTCGTCGTAGACCAGCTTGATCTTTTTGCTTTCTGTGTAAGCACGAATCCCGTCACCGACAGATTTACCGAACGCGCGGTTCTCCCAAAGCAGCGCGATGCGCAGATCGGCGATCGGCTTTTTCAGCTGCTTCGAAAGATCATCGATGATGAAATCTACCGCGACCTGGCCATAGCGTCGGGCCGGGGCGCCAACCTGAAACGTGTGCTTGAATCCGCGCCGTGTAATGATTTCCGCCGCGCCGGTCGTTTCCCAATGAAAGACGCCATGACGCTCGGCGGCCTGGCTCACGGCGATAGCAAGCGGCGAAGCAAATGAGCCGGTGGTGATCTTAATTCCATCTTTGGTGATCAGACGCTCCGTCTCGCTGATGGCCGCGGCCGGACTGGTTGCGTCACCGCTCACGAATTCGATTTTTCGACCATTCACACCGCCGCGCTCGTTGATCATGTCGCGCGCGATCTGCATCGCTTCCCAATTTTCGATGCCATTCTTGGCGAACGGGCCCGTTAGTGGCAGCAGGACACCGATGCGAATGGGTTCCTGAGCCGTCGAATGACTTGGCGCGAGGAAAGTCAACCCCGCTGCAATGAGACAAGCCCCGAGATGCAGCCAGTAACGCATATCCGCTCCTCCCCTCCGTTGATTTGTTCGATTACTCACCCAACGCTAGCAACGAGCGTGCCATGCAGCAATCGCATTGTTCTTATACAACCCATACGGTTTCTGTATAGTTCTTCTCAAG
>JBIOXP010000170.1:0-6738 GCA_044869705.1 Binatia bacterium
GTCGATTGTCTGCGTATTCGGGCCAAGCAGGAGTCGCCCGACGCGCGGGACCAACCCCTTCGGCTCGACCCGGAAATAACGCCGTTTATCTGACCCGCTCATGTGCAGCTTTGTGATAAACCCACCCAATATATATATAACCGCTTGATTACTGATCTCTTACGCAGGCGGCGCTATTATCCCGCTGATATCGCGGGACAATCCGGCTGCAAAAAGTTCCGTGGCAGATTAGGAAGGGTGGCCGAGCGGTTTAAGGCACCGGTCTTGAAAACCGGCAGAGGTGCAAGCCTCTCGTGAGTTCGAATCTCACCCCTTCCGCCACAAACACCAATAAGCCATTGAATTGAATACTCCCCGCGCCGATGTGACGCTGCAAAGGTCGACTAGGAGCAACGGTGTTGAAATAGAATTTCCAAATCACATTGACGCCGCCTCGTGAGTTCGGCACACGACTGGATGCTATGTGCATTCGGTGACGTTGTGCCGATGCGAGTTCGACAGCAGCATTTGAGAGTAGCTTCGCCAGTTGACATTGGCGCATCATGCGGCTGTCGTCGTGACCTAATTCTGGCGAGATGGTTTCGCTATGTGTGCGACAGGTAGGAAAAAATTAGCATCCCCTTGTCAAGCTAATTTACAATGATCAAAGAGCTGGCAAATCGCGAACAGCGTATCCGTGAACGAGCCTACCAGATCTGGCTGCATGTAGGTCGCCCAGAGGGCCGAGATAAAATTCATTGGGACATGGCGACCGAGCTGGTTGCTATAGACGAGCTGGTTACTCGAGAAGAAAGCCGAGATCAACACGGCAAGCATATCCGCATACGCGAGGAGTACCTACGGTACTGGGCCAAGTTCGCCATAGACAATGCCTCGACCTCCGCCCGTAGGAGTTCCAGCGGCTTCAGAAAATCAATGAGGCCTAAAAGCCCCTTCGAGAATTCGTGTAGCCGCTGGCGCCTTCGCATTTTGGACTTGGATCCGGTCGTCGACGGCCCGGCGCTTTCACAGATACCCTCAAAGCCGCCGCGCGAACGATAAATAATTGCGCTCGCGCCGCTTGCGTTCGACCAGCCGGCGGCTGGCGTAGATCATCACCGTTGCATCAAAAGATCCAACGCGCAGCCGACAGCATAATCATCGACTATGCGGCTGCGCAAAAATGATAAGACCGTCCACGACGGTAGAGAGCTCACCCGTCATGGCTGATAGTTTGCTGTCGATTGCTCCGTTTTGAATTTCTCAATAGCAGCGTACAGAGGAGGCGCCTTGTTGTGGGTGCCGCGCACCGCTTCAATGTGGCCACAGTCGCGAAAGGAGCAGCCGTCATACAGACCTGCTTGTTTGATGATGTTGCTTATGTGATAGACGAAAGCGGGACCACGATTCCAACCAGTCTGAATATCGCAGGCCGCGCCAATGTAGTGGTTGGAGCCGGCAACACGCGTGCCGCGCGGCGACCAACATTTTGTAATGTTGCCAGGCACGTTATAGCCGTGGTCCTTCAGCAGCGAGAACAATTTTAGAAATTTGCTGGCATATGCCGGATGCACGGTGATCTTGAACCCATAAGCCGTCTCCACGCTCACCACCGCACTATTGCCATTGGCATCGCGCACGCGGTCCGGGGGGCTTTCTGATTTTCTGTGCGCACGTAAGGTTGGTGTTTTCATTGACGACGAGGGAGTCGCGCTAGACGTCGTACAGTGACCGTCATTGTCACAAGACGGCGCCGTATTACTTCGCTCCTGCCCTCCGGCTCCCGCGGAACCGGCGATAAGCAGACCGACAGCCGCGAACGCGATAAGCCTCACGCCGGCGGAAGTTATTCGATACACAAACTTCGTCCTCTAGAAAGTCTAATGGAATGCGCAATCTGGAACAAAGGTTCCAATCCATACGAAATCCACATAGCAGGCTTAAATTGCTCATCTTTTCTTCGTGGATCATCCCATTTTGGGCTTGTATATTTTGCTCAATCTCATTGAGTGGGTGTGAAAGCGTGGCAGCACGCCGCATGGAACTAACGCCCGGCTGTCTTCGAGCCGCAAATGGCTAGAGCGAAACACGTCAGACGCACAGAGAATGTCTCCCATGAGGTTCCGCTAGCTGGGGAACTTCGCGCGGCCATTGAGGCCAAGCTCATTTATAATTTGGGAAAAACCAAAGCCTCCGCAACGGACCGCGATTGGTACCAAGCCACGGCGCTGGCAATACGTGACCGCATCATCGACATCTGGGTGCAGGCGAAAGGCAGCGCGAAACGTGAACGCAAAAAGCGCGTTTATTATCTGTCGATCGAGTTTTTGCTCGGCCGTTTGCTCTTTGACAATCTGACCAATCTGCAACTGACTGAAACCGTCCGCGCGGCGCTGGCGGAATTCGGTGTTGATCTCGAAGGTTTGCGCGAGATTGAGGCTGACCCGGCGCTCGGCAACGGTGGTCTGGGCAGGCTGGCCGCTTGCTTCATGGACAGCATGTCCGCCGTAGGCATCCCGGCCTATGGGTATGGCATTTTTTACGAGCACGGGCTGTTCGAGCAGCGCCTCCGCGACGGTTGGCAGCAGGAAAGCCCCGAACATTGGCTTGCCCATGGCAATCCGTGGAAGTTCAGCGAACGTGCTGAGCCCTATTCCGTCGGATTCGGAGGAACAGTCGAATATCTCGGTGGCAATAACAGCACGGCGCGGGGCCTCTGGTACCCGGGAGAACGAATCCTGGCGGTACCGCACGATATTCCGATCACGGGTTGGCAGGGACGGCGGGTAAACATGCTGCGATTGTGGTCGGCACGTTCGACGACGCCTATCCAGCTATCCGCGTTCAACCGCGGTGATTATGCCGAAGCAAGTGCTGCGCGTGTGCGCGCCGAGGCGATCTCGCGGTTTCTTTATCCAAATGACGCGACTCGCGAAGGCCAGGAGCTTCGCCTGCGCCAGGAATATTTTTTCACGTCGGCGTCACTGCAGGATCTCATCCGTCGTCACCTCGACGATTTTCCCACATTGGAAAATCTTGCCGAACAGGCCGCAATCCAGCTCAACGATACGCATCCGGCAATCGCTGTTGCTGAGCTCATGCGTATTCTGGTCGATGAGCACGAATTCAATTGGGAAGACGCCTGGTCGGTTACGCGTGCAACGCTCAGTTACACCAATCACACTTTGCTGCCTGAAGCGCTGGAGTGCTGGCCCACTGAGCTTTTCGGCAGGCTGCTGCCGCGGCATCTGCAGATCATTTATTTGATTAATTGGCACCATCTGCAGGAGGCGGAGCAGCGCGGCCTGCACGAACACGAGTTTCTCTCCCGCGTTTCGCTTGTTGAAGAGAGTGGCGAGAAGCGGGTTCGCATGGCCCACCTGGCTTTTCTCGGAAGCCATGCTGTCAATGGCGTCTCACAACTTCATACGGACTTGCTGCGCACCACGGTATTTCACGATCTCGCACGCACAACCTCGACACGCATAACGAATAAGACAAACGGCATTACTTTTCGGCGCTGGCTGTATGAGGCCAACAGGCCCCTGACGAAGCTCTTGGTTTCGACTCTTGGGAACCGCGTGCTCGACGAGCCGGCCTGCCTGCGCGAACTCGAGCTCGAAACTGAAGACCGAAAATTTATCGAATGTTACAAGCATGCACGCCTTATGAACAAATGTAGCCTCGCTGTTGCGCTGCATCGCTCAGTCGGCATCCACGTCGATCCGCACGCCCTCTTCGACGTACAGATAAAGCGCATACACGAATACAAACGTCAGCTTCTCAACATTCTCTCGACAATTGCGCTCTATGATCACATCCGCGCCCACCCGCACGAGGCGCATGTATCGCGGGTGAAAATCGTCGCAGGAAAAGCGGCTGCGTCTTACGACCGCGCCAAGCTTATTGTGAAACTGGCGAGTGACGTCGCGCGTGTCGTCAATAACGATCCGATCGTCGGTGACCGGCTTAAGCTGATATTTGCACCCAACTATAACGTCAGTCTTGCAGAAAAAATCATCCCCGCCGCTGACCTCTCCGAGCAAATTTCGACCGCCGGCATGGAAGCGTCCGGGACCGGCAACATGAAGCTCGCGCTCAATGGCGCAATCACTATTGGAACGCTTGATGGCGCCAACATCGAAATACGCGAACACGTTGGCAGCGAAAACGTCGTTATTTTTGGGATGACGGCGAAAGAGGTTTCTGACAAGAAGCGCTCGGAATTTAAAGGCGCAGAGGCAGTTGCGCGTTCGCCGCGATTAGCTGCTGTGATCGAGGCGCTCGCTGGCGGCCGCTTTTCTCCCGGCGATCCTTCTCGCTACAAGGAACTTGCACACGCCCTCCTCGCTTACGACCCCTTCATGGTGGCTGCCGATTTCGATGCTTATTGGGACGCTCAGCGCAAGGTCGATCAATTGTGGCGATCGACCTCGGCGTGGTGGCGCGCATCGATTCTCAATACAGCCCGGATGGCGTGGTTTTCCTCTGATCGCGCGATCCGTGAATACGCCCAGGAAATCTGGCACGTGCCCGCCGACTGAGTTTACTTAAAGCTGCGGCCCGATTGGTCAAAGGCATCGGCAACGGCGTTAAGGCTCTCATTTCGATCTAGATCTTCAAGAGGCACTGGTAGCCGCCGGCGCCAGTTCGGATGCTCGTCGAAGGTGCCGGGGATGTTGATCTGTTCCAGTGCTCCTAGAATGTCATCGAGCGCTATCGCAACGAGGCGCGACGGGGTTCGCGACAGAAACCGGGCAATTGCTGCAAGCCGATCGCCGCCACCAAGGACGGTCTCCAGGCATTGCCGAGCCCTGTTGCGCATCTCGTCGCTTTCTCCGGGATCGAGCCCAAGTGCCCGCTTGGTATGCAGGTCATGTCCTTCCAGCCATCCACGAAGCGTCGGAAGGTCGTGTGTATTGAAGGTGGCAAGCGCCTCAACGGGGTAGCTCTCCGGCGGGCGGAAACGGCCGTCGCTTTCGCGTTCGAACAACATCACGCGATATGTCCAAAGACCCCAACGTGTGACGGTTTCGCGAAAGCCTTCGGGCACGGTACCAAGGTCTTCGCCGATAACCGTGCAGCGCGCCTTTCGACTCTCTTCGGCTATCACTTGGAGAGACTGCTCGAACGGGAAATGGACGTACGTCCCTTCGGCAGCAGGACAGCCGTGGGGAATCATGAAAATCCGCTTCAAGCCCAGAACGTGGTCGAGCCGGATAGCACCGGCATGCCGCATTGCTGATTTCATCAACTCGCGAAGCCCGGAAAAATCATCGTCCGGCAGCGTCGCAGGATTGAACGGCGCGAGACCCCAGTTCTGACCGTTTGGATTGAACTCGTCTGGTGGTGCGCCGACGCTGACATCGGACAGGACGCGCTCTTGCGCGCTCCAGGCATCGGCACCATCAGGATGAATCCCGACTGCGATGTCGAGATAGAGCCCGACAGGCATCCCGCATTGGTGAGCGATTTCCTTACACCGCTTCAGTTGGTCGTCGGCGACCCACTGCACGTATTCGTGGAATTCACACTGAGTGCGCTCTTCTTTCCGCAGGTGAATCAGATCCTGCGGGCTTGGTTTCCGCCACTGATCGGGCCACTCCTGCCAGCGGGCCGGAGCAAACCGCGCCCGCAAAACTTCAAAACACGCGAATTGGAGAAGCCTCTCTCCTTGTTCCCGGCGGTAGGCTTCGAATTCGGCGCGCCGGTCTCCCGACCCGGATGTCAGGAAGTGCTCAAAGGCAAGGCGAAGGCCGTCGAGCTTGGCACGCGCAACCTGCGCGTGATCGATGATATCGCCTGCTCGTAGCCTGTCGACATTTATGCCGGCCGGAGCGGCCCCGGGAAAATCGGGCACGGCTTCGACATCAACATAGAGGGGATTGAGAAAGATGCGGCTGTTTGGTGCATAGGGACTCGCCTCGTGGGCGCGCTCGATGAAAAGCGCATGCAGCGGGTTCAAACCTAATCCGGCTGCGCCGCGCGCGGCCGCGAGCGGAATGAGCCGGGCGAGATCGCCGAAATCACCGTGTCCCCAGTTGTGCTCTGAGCGAACCATGTAAAGCTGAAGTGCCAGCAGCCAGTACCGGCGGCCGTCGCCCTGAAAGGCACGAAACGTTTGCGAGGCAGGGGCCAGTTCGACGGGGCGTTCTTTACCGCGTGACAGGGCAGAAATCAGCCGTCGCTGGGTTTCCTCGCTTGCGGCGTGCCAGCGTCCAAAAACGTCGTGATAGCCGGGTTCAACGCCCCAATTTCGCGCTTCTGCAGTCAAATCATGCATCGTTGCAAGGAACTTTCGGGAAATCCTGTGGTTTTCGTTCCGGGTAAGCCGAGACCATATCAATGAAGCAGCCCGGTCCAGAGCGTGCTGTTGTGCGCGAACACTCCAATTTCCTCGTAGATCTGTCGGAGAGATCCCCGGCAGATCCGACTGGGCCGCGCTTTCTCATTGAAGACATTTTTCCTTCGGTCGATGGCGGCCGCTACCCGGTAAAACGAATAGCCGGCGAAAGCGTCGATGTCTGGGCGGATATTTTTCGCGAAGGACATGACGTGATCGCGGCGAGCCTGTTGTGGCGCCTGGACCGCGATGCGGACTGGCAGCGCGAACCGATGGAGCTGCATAGCAACGATCGTTGGCATGTCCGCTTCACGCCGCCCGATCCCGGCGCCTATCTTTTCGCAATCGAGGCATGGACCGAACAGTTCGCGACCTGGCGCAAGGAATTCGCAATCAGAAGAGACGCCGGTCAGGAC
>JBIOXP010000171.1:0-5911 GCA_044869705.1 Binatia bacterium
GCGATCTCAAAAAGGATATGGAAAACCGCTTATTTCGTAAAGATCTGTATTATCGATTGAAAGTCATGGCCCTTGCGATTCCGCCACTACGCGAGCGCAAAGAAGACATCCTTCCGCTGGCACACTACTTCTTGAAAAAATTTTGTCAGGAACATCGCAAGCCGCCGGTCACGCTTTCGCCGCAAGCAGAGGGCGCATTGCTCATGCACCGGTGGCCAGGAAATGTGCGTGAGCTGGAAAACCTGATCAGCCGATCGGTTGTCCTAAGCTCGCGCGCCGTCCTCAAAGCCAGTGATTTGGGCTTCGCGCTGGATCAAATCCCCACTGACGTAAATCTCAAATTCGCAAAAAAAGCCATCGAAATAGATTTCGTCAAAAAGGCTTTGCAGCGTAACGGCGGAATCGTGAGCCGCGCAGCCCGGGAACTGGGGATTAGCCGAGTCAATCTTTATGAGCTTCTCAAAAAATACAATATTCGGCCGCAAGAATTTAAAATACTGCGAGCCGCCAGCAAAGGGGCGCTGAAAACACGGGAGATCTATTAAATTGAACGCATTGAAAGCTAAGCTCCAAAATCGAGATGCCACAGCTGCTGTCATTGGGTTAGGTTACGTTGGATTGCCGCTCGCGATGGAAATCGCTGCGGCCGGTTTCAAAGTGATTGGCATCGATCTCGACGAGGACAAAATTGCCCTTCTGAATCAAGGCAAGTCCTACATCCTCGATGTATCAGAAAAGATTATTGCAGATGCTATTTCCGAGCGAAGATTTACGGCAACGACGAATTTTGCCGCGCTGGCGCAAGCAGATACTGTGAGTATTTGCGTGCCTACGCCGCTGAGCAAGAGCCGCGATCCCGATATTTCATACATTCTCTCGGCCACAGAGGAAATTCGAAAGCATTTGCACGAGGGTCAGCTAATTGTTCTGGAAAGCACCACTTACCCCGGAACTACCGATGAACTGATCGCTCCTGAGCTTGAAAGCTCCGGTCTAAAAATTGGGCAGGATTTTTGTGTGGCTTTTTCTCCGGAAAGAATCGATCCGGGCAATGCAAAGTTTAAGACGCGGAATACCCCGAAAATTGTCGGTGGCATTACTGACACCTGCACAGAAACGGCTCGCCTGTTTTATTCGCAGTTTATTGAAAGAGTTATCCCAGTCAGTAGCACGAAATGCGCTGAGATGGTCAAGCTCCTCGAGAACACGTTCCGCAGCGTCAATATCGGCATGGTTAACGAACTCGCTCTCATGTGCGACGTTTTAGGAGTCGATGTTTACGAGGTCATAGATGCTGCTGCCACCAAGCCGTTTGGATTTTCGCCATTCTATCCGGGACCCGGACTCGGCGGGCATTGCATCCCCATCGATCCCCATTATCTCGCTTGGAAGCTCAAGGCCCTCAATTTTCAAGCGCGCTTCATCGGACTCGCCGCAGAAATCAATGGCATGATGCCATCAGTGGTCAGCACTCTGGTCGCCGATGGGCTGAATCGGTTTTCAAAAAGCATCCGCGGGTCCAAAATACTGGTTCTCGGCGTGGCTTACAAAAAAGACGTCAGCGATTGTCGTGAATCGCCGGCACTCGATGTTATGCGGCTCCTCAAGGAGAAGGGCGCTATTCTCACCTACAATGACCCGTTCGTCACAACGTTGCGTCTGGGCGCCAGCATTCTCAAGTCGGTTGATACTTCCCCCGCGGAAATCGCTAAACACGATTGCGTTATAATTCTCACCGATCACAGTAGTTACGACTTCCGACAAATGGTGCAGTCGGCGAAGCTTGTCGTCGATACACGAAATTCAACGAAAGACCTGCATCAGTTCAAAGATCGTATTATCAAGCTGGGCGCCGGCAATAGTGTGCGTCCGGAACATACGTCGGATCGGCACGAAGCGACGAATGCCCAAGTTACGCACTGAGCAGTCCAGCGAGTCACGATCGTACCAATTAAGCAATGGCTACTGACAAAGATTCTTCGTCAGCGGTAAGAATTCAGAAGCTCTAAGTAGATTTACTTACCGTGACAGCGTTTGTACTTTTTACCACTGCCGCAAGGACAAGGCTCGTTACGGCCCACCTTTTCAGATTCACGCTTCGAGGGAGCAGCGGGTCGCGTCGACAGCGGCTCGGCCCCGTGACTTAGCACCATTCTTTGTGGCCGCGGTTGCTCCATCTCAATATCCCGCGCAACCGTTTCTCGGGCCAGCTCGACGGTAAACAATTTCTGGACGACGTCTTCCTCCTTCCGATGAACCATCTCCTCGAACATATCAAAACCCTCTTTTTGGTATTCCTGAAGCGGATTCTTCTGTCCATAACCGCGTAGGCCGATGCCCTCTTTCAAATGATCCATGTTGAGGAGGTGATCTTTCCAAAGCATATCAATCGTCTGCAACATGATAATTTTTTCCAATTGCCGCAGCATTGGCGGACTAAACCGGTTTTCCTTATCTTCGTAGACTTGCAACACTCGTTGAACCGCGAGCTCCAGTAGAGTTTCCGCGGAAAGCGAGTCCTCTTCGCCGGCAGGAAAGTCCAACCGTAGATTGAACTGATGATAAAAGGCCTCGCGCAAACCAGCAAGATCCCATTCGGAAGGGTGAAGCTCCTTGTCTGAGTAGCGGCTAACAATCTCTTCAGCGAGATCTTGCGCCATTTCAATGACCTGCTCTTTGAGCGAGTCACCCTTCAACACCTCGCGACGTTGTCCATAAATGACTTCCCGTTGTTTGTTCAGGACGTCATCGTATTCGAGAAGATGTTTTCGTATATCAAAATTATGCCCTTCCACTTTTTTCTGCGCGTTCTCGATGGCTCGAGTCACGAGGCCGTGCTCGATAGGCACGCCCTCTTCCATTCCCAGACGGCTCATAATGCCCTGAATCCTGTCGGCACCGAAGATCCGCATCAAATCGTCCTCCAGCGACAAATAAAAGCGCGACGAACCGGGATCTCCCTGCCGTCCCGCGCGCCCCCGGAGTTGATTATCGATGCGCCGACTTTCGTGGCGTTCCGTCCCCAAAATGTGTAAGCCACCCGCCGCGATCACACGCTCTTTTTCCTCGCCGCAGATTTTAGTGTAGTTTGCCAAAATTTCATTGAAGCGCTGCCGATACTGATCGGGTGCCTTGTCGAGCTCTTCCCGCACCTGTTCGACCATACGCATATATTCTTGGCGTTTAGCTTCATAGTTCTGTTGAGCTCGCTGGATTGACTCCTCATAGGGAATTCGGATCTCCTCACAACTCTTCTCGGCTTCTTCGAAGGCGCGATAGGCTTGTTCATAATCCGTAATCACATTAGCGTGTTCACCGCGTGAAAGTATCGTCCGGGCATTCTCGAATTCTAAGTCGATCAGTCGTTGCTCGTATAGTCGACGTCTCTCATCCAGTGCCTCGATCAGTTCCGTGCGACCCCCGCCGTTCTGTTGCCACCGTTCCATCGTTTCATTGAAGCTGTCACGAGCCTCTCGAAACTCATCCAGAATTCCGTCTTCACTCCCATTGGAGCCCTCGAGAATCGCGGCTTCCACGGCTTCTTTAACGCGAAGGTATCCATCGGGAATAGGCCGAGCATTGTGTAACGCTTCGATCAGCTGCGTTGCGGAGAGCTCCTCGTACCGCTCACGAACCTGCTGAAAGGGAGAAATGCCACGGATGGTGCGCTGTAACTCGGTAGTTCGTTTTAAAGCGTCGCTTCTCTGTTGATCAAAAGTTTCCCCTTCCTTTAAATACTTTTTCTCCGCTCTCTGAACTTCCTCATCGTACTTTTCTCTGAGCTCTCGCAATGCATCTTCGTAGCGCGCCGCGCCTTGATTCGGCAGTTTGGCGGCACGGCTGATCCATTCGTTTTCCATATCCGAGCGCGCAAGGAATTCCGGATTGCCTCCCAGGAGAATATCCGTGCCGCGGCCTGCCATATTGGTCGCAATGGTCACGGCATTGAATCGGCCGGCCTGCGCGATAATGCTCGCCTCGGCTTCATGGTTCACGGCATTCAATACGTTGTGCTTGATGCCCTTCTTTTTGAGCATGCGCGAAATCCGCTCGGATTTCGCCACAGACGTCGTTCCGACCAAAATCGGCTGTCCCCGTCCGCTCCGCTCCTCGATCTCCTGCACCACCGCATCGTATTTTTCGTTATCGGTTCGGTACACGACATCCGCAAGATCCTGGCGCACCATGAGCCGATGGGTGGGAATAACGGTGACATCCAGTTTATAAATCTTCTTGAATTCAGGAGCTTCAGTATCGGCCGTTCCGGTCATCCCCGCGAGCTTTCTGTACATCCGAAAATAGTTTTGGATCGTAATGGTCGCCAGGGTCTGATTTTCCTCGCGGATGTGAACGCGTTCCTTTGCTTCCACCGCCTGATGCAAGCCATCCGACCAGCGCCGGCCCGGCATCAGTCGACCCGTGAATTCATCGACGATGATGACTTCGCCGTCTTTGACGACGTAATCGACGTCGCGTTTGAAGATCGCGTGCGCTTTGAGGGCCTGCTGCACATGGTGCAGGGTGTCGATCTGACGCGGATCATAAAGATTGTGCACGCCGAGCAAACGCTCGACCTTGGCGACGCCGGTTTCAGTCAAGGTTACAGAGCGGCTTTTTTCGTCGACGGTGTAATCGCCCTTAGCTTCGATCGCCGCACGATCTTCTTGCGAGGGATCGCCTTGAATCACCGCGCCGCGCTGCAGCTTGGGAATGATCCTATCTATGATGTAGTACTTATCCGTCGATTCTTCCGCCGGCCCAGAAATAATCAGGGGCGTCCGCGCTTCGTCAATCAGAATATTATCGACTTCATCGACCACGGCGTAGTTAAGCTCTCGCTGGACGTACTCTTCCAGCGAAAACTTCATGTTGTCGCGCAGGTAATCGAAGCCAAATTCGTTATTAGTACCGTAGGTGATGTCAGCCCAATAAGCTTCCTGCCGGCTGATCGGGCGGAGATTGAGATAACGATAATCCTGCGTGAGATACGTCGGGTCGAATAAATAACTGGCTTCGTGGACAATCGAGGCACACGATAATCCAAGCTTGTGAAAAATCGGCCCCATCCACTGGACGTCGCGTCGAGCCAGATAATCGTTGACCGTGATCAAGTGAACGCCGCGCGCCGTCAGGGCATTCAAATAAAGCGGCAAAGTTGCGACCAGTGTTTTGCCTTCGCCGGTTTTCATCTCGGCGATTTTGCCCTCATGCAACACCGCTCCGCCAATGAGCTGAACATCGAAATGGCGTAAGCCGATGCTCCGTCGCGAGGCTTCACGGACGGCTGCGAAAGCTTCGGGCAAAATTTCTTCCAGTGTCTCGTTTTCCTTTTCTCGAAGCTCCTTGTCTAATTCTTCGGCGCGGGATTTGAGTTCTTCGCGCGCATCAGCGTCCGCGACGGCGGTTTCGGTCTGAAGTTCATCGATCTCCTTCTTCAGACCCGCGGTCGCTTCGCTGATTCGAGTCTTAAAAGTTTCAGTTAGCCCCTTTAGATCTCCGTCGGTTAGTTCTTGATAATCGGACTCTAAAGCGTTGATTTGCTCGACGTAAGGCCGAATTCGCTTGATTTCGCGGTCGTTCTTGGTACCGACGATCTTTTTTATCAAACTGAGCATGCGACGAATTTTCTCCCCATCCGGGTAACCACCGCAGCGAGTCTCAACCGGGAAACAGTATCAAAATACATGATTCCGCAGGTAACATAAAGCCATGATTGAGCCTTATCAGGCTGCGCTAACGTTCGATGCGTACTGCCGACTCCACCGTTTCGCCAAGAAAGCGCCGGCCGACTTTAATGAAACGCTCGGGCGCATCGGTGACAAAAAAACTATGTGCACTCGTGCCGTTTTTTCTTGCGATGGAGCGTTCTGTGAGCAATGTCTGGACTTCTTTGGCCGTCTCCTCAGCCGAA
>JBIOXP010000172.1:0-9927 GCA_044869705.1 Binatia bacterium
GAGAGTTGGGCAGAGCGTCGATGCCAAGCGCTGGCATGACCGGGCAGCAGCGTTAAAGCAGTCATGGAAAGAGTCTTTTAAGCCACCGGAGTCGCAGAATGATCGTACTTATGTGAATGGCCTCTGGCCTACATGGGTGGCGCTTTCCGCGCAGGATTTGTTTCTGCAAAACCTAGAAAGGAGGTGGACAGACAAGCGCGATGTGCAAGGAAACTTTCGCACAATTCCTCTTTGGACTTATTTCGATGTCGCGGAGGCGCATCAATGGTTGTATTTAGGCCGACAAGATCGGACCTGGAAAACTTTGCATTGGTTTTGGGAGCACCAGGCTTCACCTGGGCTGTTCACCTGGTGGGAAGGCGAAAAGGAAGAGAACACGTTTAACCGCTGGGAGCGGGTTCGTGGCTGGGTCAATCCGCCACACGTTACGCCGCACTATTGGACGGCTGCTGAAATGTTATTGTTACAACTCGACATGTTGGCGTATTTAGACGAAAGTGGCAGCGTCCCGACATTAGTGGTGGGGGCAGGAGTACCTTCAGAATGGCTCGATAAACGGATGAACGTTCAAGGATTATCCACTCGAGTCGGGCTACTTGATTGGACATGGGATGGTAAAAAAATGCGCGTAAGGACTTACGGCTGCCAACAATGTCGAGTTAGACTAGGCTCGGCATTTCCCCCTAACACGATGGTAGAAGTCGAACACGCCAAACCTCAGTAGCAAGTATCGGTTGTGAGCCAGATCTTTTAAACCATCCACGGTCCTCGCATGCCTTGCAAATCTGCACCAGCCAGGAGCTGACGAAGCGTTTCCTGACTGTGCGAGACACTCTCGTGCTTCTTAGGGTGAGAAATCATGTCTGGGTCTAATCGACCTCCGGCCAAAGCGTACGTATTTCACGTTTGGAAAAAAGGCCACGCACTTCAGTTCATTTACCGTGATCCCGCCAAGCAAAATCTTTGGCGGGGATTTGACAAGCGATAGCGACAGCGGGGCTCAGCGATCCATTTAAATTTCTTGGAATCGTTTCTGAACCCGATCTAACTAATCTCATGCACTGCGCTGCTTGGACAGCTCTCCCGGTTTTACGCGTGGAGCATACGGTTACAGGAGCGCCAACGCCGGGGCGGCTTTTGACTGTTCGGACATCCTCGATTCACCATGAACAATCCAAATGCTCTTGAGGTCTTTTATTACGATCATCGTAGCGCCGTGCATCGTGAACAATCGAGCGGATGTGTTGGCAGATAGCGATAGCTGGAATCGCTTGATTCCGTGGCCGATTTACAAGTGAGCAAAAACCTTGGCTAAGGAGCGTGAATTCGCCGAAAACAGGCCCGTGTCTCGTGAACATATGCCATGCCTTGAAGCTGTGGCTAAACTAGGTTATGTACTGGGACCGGAAAATCACGGACCGCCACAGATCGGATTTAATCCGGCTGCAGGAAACTTTCTATATAAGGAAAAGGCGTTTACTGGCGGTCGATGATCCAAAAGCTGCCCATCTGAAGAGACCGGTTCACCTCGCCGACGATCGGGGTCCAAGTGGGACTTTCGTCTAAGTGCAGTTCTGCTATTGCTGAGTCATCGGAACGCTTTACATCCGAGCGCAGTGAGATTTCGATTCGCCAGGCTCTAGCAGAGCATGCAGCACAATTTCCCAATCGCATAGCAATCGTCACCCCTGCACGGCCACCACTGACATTCGCGGCTTTGTACCGTCAGCTGGAGCAGACGATTAACGCGTTGCGCGGAGCGGGTATTGGCCGCAACGATTGCGTGGCGATGGTTCTTCCTGATGGACCTGAGGCCGCGGTAGCGTTTACTAGCGTTGCCACCGCAGCGATTTGCGCGCCGCTGAATCCGCGATTTAAATATGATGAATTTAATTTTTATCTCACGCGACTCGGCGCGAAGGCGCTGGTGGTGCAATCGGGGGTTAATTCAACGGCTGTTGCCGTTGCCTACCAACGCAATCTGCCGATCTTCCAATTGGTACCATTGTTGGATGCGGCGGCGGGTATTTTTACCCTAAGTATTAACGCAACCGAACCGGCGACGACACCAAATGATTCCGACCGCGATTCGAGAGGACTCGTACTGCCCACGTCCGGGACAACTTCGCGGTCCAAACTTGTACCATTGCGTGAGGTGAACATATTCGCAGCAGCACACGCGATTCAACGAGCATTGGATATTTCACCGAATGATCGTTATCTCAACGTTTCACATCTATTTTATAGTCAAGGAATCATGCTGAGCCTTGCGTCTCTCCTGTCCGGAGCCAGTATAGCTTGTCCGACTTCCTTCGACGCAGGGCATTTCTTTCAATGGCTGGAAGAATTGCAGCCGACGTGGTACTCGGCTGCGCCGACGATCCATCGCACCATTCTGATTCAGGCTCCGATGTATTGCGGCGAAGTCGCTTCTCAGCCTTTGCGTTTCATTCGCTCGGCGGCGGCGCCGTTGCCTGCTAAAATTCACGAGGAACTGGAAGCCGTGTTCAGTGCGCCAGTCATCGAAAGTTACGGAATGACCGAATGTTATCCGATCACGTGCAACCCGTTGCCGCCCGGCAAGCGAGTGATTGGGTCGGCTGGTATTGCCGCTGGAGCGGAACTGGCGATCTTTGACGATGTAGGCCATTCGCTAATGCCCGGGAAAATCGGTGAGATTGCTGTCTGCGCTCCGCAGATGATGTGCGGGTACCTCAACGATCCTGAGGCCAATCGCTCCAGTTTTGTCGATCGCTGGTTTAGAACCGGTGATCTCGGGTATCTCGACGCTGATGGTTACTTGTACATTACGGGGAGAGTAAAGGAGATAATCAATCGCGGTGGAGAGAAGATTTCACCGCGCGAGGTCGATGAGGTCTTGCTAGAACATCCAGCGATAGCCGAAGCGGTGACTTTTCCTGTTCCGCATTCCACGCTCTTCGAAGACATTGCCGCCGCCGTGGTTTTACGGCAGCCCAACGCAGTCACCGCTAGTCAGGTGAGAGAATTCGCCGCACGGCGATTGGCTGACTTCAAAATTCCCCGTCAGGTGGTAATAGTTGATGCAATTCCCAAAACAGCCACCGGCAAAGTACAGCGCGCCGGTTTGGCGGAGCATCTCGGATTACTAAAGCGCTCGCGGCTCAAAAAGTACCGCATTATGCGTCACAGCTCGGCAGAGCACGTCATTGCGAAGCTCTGGGCGAGCGTTCTCGGCTTGGCTGTCGTGGGATTTAACGATAATTTTTTCGATTTAGGCGGCCACTCTTTGATCGCCTTAGAAATGCTTTCTCGAGTCGAGCACCTATTTGGCAAAACGCTCCCGCTGGCCGCACTCCTACAGGCCCCTACCGTGGCGCAACTGGCGGGCATGCTCCGGGAAGAAGTATGGTCTGAATTCTCCGGCAGCCTCATTCCCATTCAACCTCACGGCCATAAACCACCTTTTTTTTGGGTGCACGGTGACCAGAGCAATCTCTTGCTGCCCCGCTATATCGCTCATGACCAGCCGCTTTATGCGCTAATGCATCAGGCTGAAGACGGTAGTGCGGCACGCTTCACGTCTGTGGAGAACATTGCAGCCCACTACCTTGAACAAATACGTTCAGCCCAGCGAGAAGGAGTGTACTTTCTTGGAGGCTATTCTTTCGGCGCGACAATCGCGTTTGAAATCGCGCAACAACTGACGCAGCAAGGCGGGCAGGTCGATTTCCTGCTGTTGGTTGATCCCCGATTCCCGGGCACTGACGTCGACGCCGATGTGGTGCTCCCGGCTTCGGTTGAGCTGAACCTGCGGCAACGATTAGGCAAATTATCGATGTCCGGCCTGCGAGGAAGAATTTTACACGAGCGACTCATTTTGCACGCTCAAAGCAGAATGCGTGGCGTAAGGACTTGGCTCAGTGATAATTGGAAGCGGAAAGTCGGAACAATTTATTTGGCATTGGGGTATCGCTTGCCAATTTCTTTTCGAACTCGGTACATGTTGGATGTTTACAGTCGTGCGCGGCTCAACTACGCTCCCAAGCCGTACGCTGGACCGGTGCTCTATATAAAATCGGAAAAACGAGACGCTCAGCATCAACAGCGTTGGCGAGAGCTGATGAGGGGCAGAATGGATCTCATCGAGATTCCGGGAGGCCATGGCGACCTCATTCATGATCCTTATCTCAGTTTATGGGCAAATAACTTACAGGGATGGCTCGACAGAGCGCGGGAAGCTGGAACCGTTGAGGGAAACCAACGAATGGATCGCGGCTCTGTCTCTTCTCCTAGCGCAATTCGCGCGAATTCGGAAGACAGCACCCCCGCGATAGAACTGAAAACCAGCGAGAGCTAATAACATGACGGGACAAAAAAGCCGAGTCGTTGTGACCGGGGGCGCTGGATTCCTTGGCTCAGCGGTCGTGCAAAAGCTGCGTGAGCGCGATTTTGAAGACGTCGTCGTGCCGCGGTCCAAGGACTATGATCTGCGCGAGCAGCAAGCGATTGTTCGGCTCTACAACGAAATCCGCCCGCAAATTGTCATTCATCTTGCTGCCGTCGTGGGCGGCATTGGCGCGAATCAGGCTAATCCCGGAAGCTTTTTTTACGACAACGCGGTCATGGGGATTCAAATGATAGAATATGCTCGCCGATTCGCCGTGGAAAAATTCGTCGCAGTGGGAACGGTTTGCGCCTATCCGAAATTCGCGACGGTGCCGTTCAGGGAAGACGACCTGTGGAATGGTTACCCGGAAGAAACCAACGCCGCATACGGACTGGCGAAAAAAATGATGCTCGTTCAAGCTCAAGCTTACCGCGCGCAGTACAATTTCAACGCGATTTACTTGCTGCCCGTGAATCTCTACGGACCTGGAGACAATTTCGATCTCAATACGTCTCACGTGATACCGGCGCTAGTTCGGAAGTGCATCGAGGCGAGAGAAAAAAATCAGCAGGAAATTATCCTCTGGGGAGATGGCTCGCCCACACGGGAGTTTTTGTACGTGAAGGACGCCGCCAATGGCATTGTGCTCGCAACGGAGCGGTATAACGGCAGTGAGCCGGTCAATCTAGGTACCGGAAAGGAAATTTCTATTCGGGACTTGGCCCAAATGATTGCCGAAGAGGTCGGTTTCTCCGGCGATATCGTCTGGGACAAAACTAAACCCAACGGCCAACCGCGGCGTTGCCTCGACATCAGTCGCGCCAAAAAACTTTTTGGCTTTGAGGCGCAGCAAGACTTGCGCGACGGCATTGCCCAAACCGTCCGGTCGTATCTCCGCGATCGAATGCGCTCTGTCCCGGGCGCCGCCTGAGAGCTTCCCTTTCCTATTACCAAAAAACTCTCAAAGAATTGTTTAATCCGCCCGCTCGCTTCGTCCCGCCTCAGTCTCACCACCTTGCCTTCCCAAATCTGCTCTGATCCAAAGTTTCGCCGGTCGCTTTAAAAACAAGTAGCGCCGGAGGTTCGATCTGCTCTTGCGCAATTACCTCGGCGCAGTGGACGACGCAGCTGTGGAAGCCTGACTGCTTTAGGCGATTTTTAGTTAACCGGCGACACTGCTCTCCAGCGATTCGTATCCCTGACTCTTACGCTTCCACTGCGGACGACCAAAGCTTTCGCCGCAGCATCGATGATCCTAGCTCGGCAATAGGTCGTATCGCGAGCCGACATCGCAGCGAATTTTCAGTTTCGAAGCAATCGCCGACGGAAACGCATTGGCGCGGCGAAAGAAGCTCTTTTTACGTGAAATTCAGGGTTGCGGAAGTGTGGAAAGGCCAATTCCCTACAGGAGTTGTCGAGCGTCAGCTTCCCGACAAGCTCAAGCAGGTGCAGTAAGAAAGCACTGATCCGACGTGCGCGAGAAAAGTGCTGCGCGTACGGCGTTTCTGGAATCGCTGTCATTGCGGTTTTGAACGAGTTGTTGTTCACTAGTCATCACGTGCTTAGATCTGCGCTCCGTTCGTTCAGGAAAGGTACCGCTGAGATATGCCCTAAGTGCTCGAGCACGGTCATCCGTCGCTCGCACCGGAGGTTCTTCGAAAAATATTTCAGCATCTTGTGGCTCTATCCCTTCCGTTGTATTGACTGTCAGCATCGTTTTTGGAGAATCCTGACGCCGAAGCGGGTTCCTCGATGATCGCGAAACCATCGTTAGGCCTCTACCATGGTGGTGGCTCGAGCCAAGGTGCTAACTACCGCTGTTCAGGGTTACGTTTTGGGCAAGATTCATAAAGGGATATCCATATGTGACCAGCCATCGAGCGTTCCAACTCCTCGGGATGGTCTTTGACGTAGCGTTCAACAATCGCGACGATTTCTTTGTAAGGGCGATGCTGCACGCATAGAACGATGGGCTCGTAGGCTTGCTTCACGTGAGCGCACCACGGCTCTTCAGGTTTATTCTCGCATAGAGCGACATCATCGTCCCAAGTATCTAAAACTCCGCCGACGTAAGCGAGTCGCTCATCGCTTTTCAGCTTCAGCCAGCGATTGCCGGAAATCGCAAGCGAGGGGTTGCTGTAAGAGAGAAACGCGAAAATTAAAAGAAGTGCTGCTACGCTAGCACCGTTTTGGCCAGCTTGTTTGAAATTCATATAGAATGCCTCATCGAGTTTAATCGCGCCTTTCAGCCACTATCAAACTGCGCGAGTTTATACGAAAACAGGTAGGGTAGAAATCCCCATGGGATCCTCAGCTGAGAAATCTGAACGCGATTTCGGATGACGATCTTAACCTTTTCAGAATCCTTGCGGCCTTTTGTTTAGGTCTTGCGGCGATATACTTTCTGTGTCTAGCGGAACTCATCAATTTTAGGAAAGCAAGGATCTCACAAATGAACCCTAGATCATTGCAAGCTCTGAGTGTCTTGCTGATTTTCCTGTCTCTGGCTGGCTGTGCCCAGCAGCGTCACGCTCAAGAGCCTGTGAAAGCGGACGCGCAGACAAAAACGCAGGAAGAACCGGCGAAAGCCGGTATGCCAACGTTTACTTATCGCCCGGGAGCATGATTCAGATTCATTTTTTTTTGAAAAGTTGTATCCGGCCGATCGAATGAGCTGGATGCAAGCATAGACTGACGGATTGTTTTCGTGTAGGGCGCGCGCATCGAGAAGCAGTGCTGCCCGGGCGGCGGCGAGCCACGTGGGCGGCGCCATGTTCGGACCGACTGCCCAGGGCCGCCATGCGGTAACTTCGCATCTCCTCCAACTCCAATCAGCCTTTTCGTTCTTGTAATACCTAGCTGTCGCGCCGCGATTCCGGCGCGTGCACCGTGAAACCCAAGATTGCTCGTCCGTATAGAATAGACGAGATCCAACCCGACGCCCGCATAAGGATGTTCTCTCTCAGGATACAGAAGTGAAATCGAACGGCCTTGACGAACGCATTGGCCAAGGATCGGAATTGTTCTTTACCCTTGCGGCCAACTTCCCAGGTTTCTCAATTTGCGGTCGGCTTGTCACAAGGAACAGACGGTATGTGCATTGCGTCGCCCTGCCTCCATCGATACGCATTTGTCAGTAGAAAGGGAGGCATGATGAAAAGCAAAAGAGGACTTCTCATACTGGTTGCGATTCTCGTGGTTGGGGTGAGTTCAGGCTGCTCGACACCATTGTCGACGAGAGAAAAGGGAGCAGGAATCGGAGCGCTAGGCGGAGCTACCGCGGGAGGTCTCATCGGTGCTGCAGTGGGCCATCCAGCAGCAGGAGCAGCAATTGGCGGCGCGTTAGGATTGGGTGCCGGAGCCCTGGTCGGTGATCAATTGCAGGGACAAGAACAAACTCAGTACCGCCAACAGCAGCAGATCGACCAGAACCAAGCCGAGATTCAGCGGCAGCGACAGCAAATAGATCAGCTCAAACGCCGCCAGGAATATTAGATGTTCTGTCCCGCCGCGGTATAGGCGAAGGCGAAGACCCGAGCCGCACAGATGATTAATTTTCAGGGGGAATGGAAGAGTTTGACTGGGCAGTGAATACTGCCCGCTCCGTATCCTCAGTTTGTGCCGACTCTTACGGCTTCGTCTCTGCGGATGAATCCTGGCGGCCGCCCGTGCTTGGAGCGAATTTCCAGCCAGCCCTCTCTGGAATCGACTACGTTCAGTCGAACTCCTTTGGCGATGCTGGCGACCAGCGCGGAATCCTCGCTGGGCTCGCTAAAAACCTGGGTTGGACGAACGGTCTGGAACGTGCCGCGGACGCGTGGCGCGGGTGCGACGGATGCCCGCGGTGAAGCAGTGGTTGCTGGCTCCTGGGCTGTAGCAGTTTCGGTGGGTGAGGGCGCCGAACTTGGAGAGTCGCTTTCAAGGACGTGGATGGCGATGCCGGTTAAAGCTATCACAATAATCCCGCTGGCGACGATCGCACCAAAACGCCAGTTTTGCAGAATTGATCTCGGGAACAATAGGCTGAAACCTATCGTTTTACCCAAAGTCCCCCTAGTATGACCGAGCTTATCGCCGGTCGTACTAGTTGCTCCATTAGGCTCTGGGGACACAACAGCAGCGATATTCTCCGCGCCTTGACTGGTCACCAGATGACCGTAATCACTGTTGTGCGATGACGAAATGTCATGGTCTTTTTGGTGAATTACTTGCTCCTCGATCCGAGGATTGCTCCGAAGTAGTGCATCATGTTCGATCTGCAACGCATCGAGTTGCTGCTTCAGGATGTTTATCTCTCTTTGATAATTCTCACTTGCGGCAACGCGTTTTTGCCAGTCGATAATTTCTTCTCGGAGCTGGCGATTTTCGTCCATCAACTCGTTACAAATGCGCTCGGCCTCCTGCAGACGTTCTTGAGTCTCGCCTAGCGCTTGGAGCTGCGACTTTCCCTCTGAGAGTTCGTGCTCCAACTCGCGCACTAACACTTTGAGTTTTCTCTGTTCGTTGTGAGTTTTCATCTGATGAGATCGGAGATTACCGGCTACGATGCAGGGTTTCCGAGAACAAACAAAGAGGCTCCTTCAGTTCATGGTAAAAACAATTAAACAAGCGCAAAGCGCCACAAACCTAAGATCACCAAGAACAAAGTCTCTCGTGTTTGGTGGCGCAACGCCCGTGCCATGGGAATGATCACGACAGAAACGGAGAAGAGACGCTATCGGTGCACATTGCGGCATGGAATAGGTCCAAAAATGTCGGCCGGTTTTTTTGGACACGCCTCATCAAAATGATGGGCGAAATAGCTGCCAGAAGATGCAATAATACGGCATGAAAAAAAAGCGAACGAGGCGAGCCAATTACAAAACCACCGAGTGGAATTTAGGTCAACCGCTTGCTTTTCCACCCAAACTGAAAACTTCCACGTTTGAGCGGCTGGCGCGAGAAGCTGTAAAAGAGGCTGTCAACGGACCGTTCAATCGCAGGCAAACGAAGCGGAGAAAGAAAAAATAGAATGTGATTTCAGCAGTCTGCTCGCTACGTCCGTTTGCGAGCCGAAGAATGTCGTTCTGTGTAAGACGAATTTCTAAATTACGACCCCTGACTCGCCCAGCCGAACCCCGCCATCGGCTTCCGATCGGACTCCCCCGCCCCGCAAATACGAATTAGGATCAAAGTGAAGTGCAGTGCTTCGACAGAAACATGCATGAGTAGAGCGATCGACCCGTAGAAAATATCAGGCGCCGCTTTTCCGCCAGCAACATCCTCGAAAGCCGAACGATGCGGAAGTTAGAAAGAGCGTGGAGGGCCTCGTCAACTGCTCATTGCTTGTTTCTTTCCGAATTGGAGAAACAAACGAACAAGGCTACCAGCACGGCCACAGAGCTCTTCAGAAGACGAGATATTTGTCGGCAGAAGCTTCTGCTGCAATGGAAGAGCGGACCTCAATCGGACGTGATCGGCATCCGTGAATACAATTTCTGTTTCTGCCGCAGCGCTCATCGCACTACGGAACTCTTCCTCAGTCGCTCCAGATTCGATCCAGATTCCGCGCCAAGAAA
>JBIOXP010000173.1:0-8943 GCA_044869705.1 Binatia bacterium
GACGCACCGAATACATCTGGGAGAAAGCTTTGCAAGGCATGGCGATGGGCGGCGCTGTTGGTGGGATCTATGGCGCGGGAGGTGGTTTGGTGCTCGGTTTGATCAGCGGACTCTTCACGGCGAGTGCACAGGAGGCGCAGCTCAACAATCAGATTCAGACAGAACAAGCGAAAGACAAAGACCTCGAAGCCAAGGTTGAACAGGAGCTGGAACGGCAGAGAAAACTCGAAAACCTAGTCGGGAGTAGCGTCGCATCGAATCCCGCAGATGCATCAGCTTCCGCTTCACCGCAGGTTGGCGTAGAGGCAGTCAAGAGTACGAAACCGCTCGCGAACGAGAAATCACCGCCGGTTGCTCTAGCCTCGCTGGAAAAAAAGCTGCCGGCCGGCGGTTCTCCGAGCGCGCCGTTTAAGAATGTCGAGGTCAAAGACATCAATGGCGATGGGATCCCGGACCTTTGGATTTACTACAGCCCGCTCAAGCCCGGCGAAATCGTCAGGCAGGAAGAATCCACGCACTGGGACGGCAAGGTCGATAGCTGGAGCTATTTCAAAGAAGGAAAATTGGTTCGCCGCGAAGTCGATAGCAAAGGCAGAGGAGCCGCCGACACGGTTTATTATTACGATAACGATCAGATGATCAGGGAAGAACGCGATGAACGCGGGATCGGCTACGCGACCTTGCGGGTGCTCTACCAAAGCGGTCGCCGCGCCAAGCTAGAAGAAGACACCAGCGGCAGCGGCAAAATTGACCATTGGATCTACTATGACACGAGCGCAGACGGCGAAGTCGTCTCGAAGGAGGAACGGGACCTCGACGGCGACGGAGCGGTTGACCTCTGGGCGTATTATCAAAACGGGCGGCTCGTTCGACAAGACGTCAGCGCAGTCGGAATGGAAGTTCTAGCGAAACAAGATCAACTGCCGGTTTCCTCGCCTGAAGTTAGGAAAGTTGCCCTTCCGGCCGGTACAAACGAGCGAGGACAAACGGCAAGTTCTAAATCTTCTGGCCTGACGGTCAGATAAGCGGCAAAATTGCGCCGACGATCGACCCAGAAACCGTCTAAATTTTCGGGGCAACCGGCAATCTCTCGACAAATAGCGCCTCGCGCGCTGGCGCACAGAAATCTCACCCCATCTTTATCAGTTTTGCCAGAGCCGTACTGCCAGCTGGAAAACTTACCAGGCAGTTCAGGCGCCGGAGGCGTTCTGATAAATATTTTTCAGCCACACTAGAACGAAGTTCGGAGTAGCTCCGGAAGTCAAACGGCAGGTGAGCGGAATATGAAACGTTTGCGCCTTTTTAGATAGACCAGGAGAGCATAAAGAACCCCGCAGGTGCAGGCGATGGCGAAGGCCGTCATCCCTGCTGCCATGGCGGCATCCTGTCCGGCAAAAAAGTAGGTCCTCCAGACCGGGATAAAGAGCAGGCCCATTGTGAGTCCGACGATCGTTCCCAGGTCTTTTTTTATGCTCATTTTCCAGTCAAGCCGCATGCCGGCGAAGGACTGGCGGACGTTCCTGAGGGATGGAATAAAGCGATTGACGCGGGCGCAGTAGTCGTCGTATTCAGGGCCGAATTTGTTTCGCAGGTATTCTTCTTCCGCAAAAATGATCGCCTGATAAACGAACAAGAAAAAGGGAACAACGATGAACATTGCGCGGGGCGCCCCCATATATTTCGCCATGCCGATGGTAATCAGGGCATTACCGACATACATCGGGTTACGGACGACGCCATACATTCCCCCGCTCACCAGACGGTTAGCATAAACTTTCCCGTTCTTACCGCCGCGATGGATATATTGGAATCCAATAGTCACGAACCTGACCGTTTGCCCGGCGATGGCTTCGACGGCCCCACATCCGATGAATAGAAGATCTAACAAGGAGTCTCCCAAAAAGATCTCGGGTGTCGCCGTACCGGCCGTGAGCAAAAAAACACAGGGAAAAAGAAAATTGCGCCAGCGAAAGAAAAAGTTACCAATGGAAATGTTCACGGACCGCAGCGTCATGTAATCCTCTTTGGGTATCGGTAATCGCACGACAATGAACAGCAATGAGATCGGCTCTCATTCCCAGTGGCCTCATCGCATTGGATTTTGGCAGTGTCTTTCGCGTTTTTGCCACAAGCTCAAAGGACTGCCATTGGCCTTTAGTCCAATAGCACAAATTAAACCTGATTTCATAAAATTTATTTCGATCGCGCAAAGGATGATAGCGCCGTGTTATCACCGACCGAAAATGCGGTTGCGCGTTGACACGGCGCCTCTCTTTTAATCCGGCCCGTCACTTCAAACAAGACAAGCAAGATGGAATTTTCTCTTTACTGCTTCATCCGCTTTAACGTCCTACTCGGCGATTTGATGAGACTCTACCTGCTGACCGTGCACTTCCTGCATCGATGAACCAAGATCCGATGGTGAAGGCACCCGGCGCGCAGCCCGACCTTCGAGCGCGCATCCCATTTCGAGAACAGCTAGCCCAACCCTCGCTCCAGTATCGCTCGGCTATGGGGAAATGGCTCTCGCGCGGTGAGTCGGTGGCCGACGATAGCTCTCACCATCTCACGACCCATGCCTGGTGGCAGGTGATCTGGCTTACGGGCGTGGATTACTTCTCAACTCTCGGTTATCAGCCGGGCATCGCGCTGCTCGCGGCCGGCGCGGTGGCGCCGATCGCTACGGTCATCCTCGTTGCGGTCACGCTGTTCGGCGCGGTGCCCGTATACGTGCAAGTGGCGAGGCGCAGCTACGCCGGGCAGGGCTCAATCGCCATGCTCGAGAACCTGCTCGAGGGTTGGAAAGGCAAACTACTCATCCTGGTGCTGCTCGGTTTCGCCGCAACGGATTTCGTGATCACGATGACGCTCTCGGCAGCCGACGCGGCCAAGCACGCGATCGAAAATCCCTTCCTGCACCCCGTCCTAGGTGAGCGCCAGATCTTCGTGACTGTCGCGATCCTTACCGTGCTCGCGATGGTTTTTTTGAAGGGCTTCAGCGAGGCGATCGGGTTGGCGACTGCGGCCGCTCTGCCTTACCTCGCGCTCAATTTCGTCGTGCTGGGGCGCGGCGCCTGGGAGATCATGGCGCACCCGGCGCTGCTTTCAAACTGGCGCGCGACGCTCGCTGCCGAGGGCAATTTTCCGCTGCTGATCGCCGGTGCTTTGCTGGTATTTCCCAAACTCGCCTTGGGCCTGAGCGGGTTCGAGACCGGCGTCACGGTGATGCCCCTGATCGATGGGGGAGAAAAAGATCGAGAACACGTGCCGCGCTCGGGCGGTGTGCCGATCGGCCGTGTAGGAAATACAAAAAAGCTCCTGATTACCGCAGCGGTGATCATGAGCGTAATGCTGATTCTCTCGAGCCTGGTCACGACTCTGCTGATCGATCCGGCGGATTACGGAGAAGGAGGAAAGGCGAGCGGTCGCGCCATTGCCTTTTTGGCCCATCGTCATCTCGGTCCTGGGTTCGGCACTGTTTACGACATGTCGACGATCCTCATTCTTGGACTTGCCGGCGCATCGGCGATGGCCGGACTGCTCCATCTGATTCCCCGCTATCTGCCGCGCTTCGGAATGGCCCCGCGTTGGGCTGCGCTGTCTCGGCCGCTGATCCTCGTGCTGTTTGCGATCGACATCATTATCACGTTGATCTTTCGCGCGTCCGTCGAGGCCCAAAGCGGCGCCTATGCTACGGGTGTCCTGGTCCTAATTCTCTCTGCAGCCTTCGCGACCACGCTCGCCCTTTGGCGCGAGCGGCGCTGGGGTTTGACTTTTTACATGGGAGCTCTCTTGCTGGTGTTCGCTTACACGCTGGCGGACAACTGCGTGGAACGCCCGGACGGCTTGATCATTGGCACTGTCTTTACGCTGCTCCTGATCCTGATCTGCGCTCTTAGCCGCTCGATACGTTCGGTGGAATTCCGCATTCCAGCGGGGTACTTCACCGATGCCGAGAGCTCGCGCCTCGGGCCGGAGTTGAGGGGCAAGAAAGTTCACATGGTTCCGATTGCGAGTTCGTTGCCGGAGGCACGCCGCAAAAAACGAGACGAAGTGGCCCGGTACTATGGTGTGCGCGGGCCATTTCTGTTCCTTCACGTCAACTTGCTCGATAATCGCAGCGAGTTCTCCTCTCCGCTCGAGGTAAGTCTTAAGAAAGAGGGCGACGACTACGTGGCAGAAGTGTTCGGAGCGGTCGCGATTGCTAACACGATTGCGTATATCAGCGAGGCGATCGATCCCATCTCAATCTTTATCGGACTCACACGGCGAAACTTGATGGGTCAGGCGATTCGCTACCTTCTCTTCGGGGAGGGAGAGACCGGGCTGATTGTCTACACCATCTTGCTGCGCTACTGGGATTGGACGCCGGAGAAAGATGTGCGTCCGCTGATCTTTTTAATGTCCGACTAGTTCCGAGCGCGGATGCAATAAGCCCCTGCGAATACTTCACGGCCGTACGCCATACGCCCCGAAGAAACTCCTCGACCCCGCGGTTGCGGATTCGTCCCCCGGCAGCGCGCAATGATGTGCAAGCAGTCGTGCTGGCAAACGCATTCAAAATGAAATAAATGGTGAAACGCGCTGGAGAAAAGATCATTTTCTCTGGTGTTCGGGAGTTTTAAATCCCAAAGCAGCGCAACCGAGGCGGAAAGAAGATGAACCAAGAACAGTCCGATGCCCTGGTATTTTTCGGTGCCAGCGGCGATCTGGCCTATAAGAAAATTTTTCCCGCGCTACAGGCAATGGTGCGGGCCGGCCGGCTCGATATTCCAGTAACCGGGGTCGCGAAGTCCGGCTGGAAGCGCGATCAGCTGATCGCGCGAGCAAAGGCAAGCGTTACGGAACACGGCGGCTTTGATGCGACTGCATTCGCACGTCTCTCGGAGCTGCTTCATTACGTCGATGGTGATTACAATGAGAGAGCGACTTTTGCCCGGCTTCGGACAGAACTCGGCAACGCCGAGCGGCCGACTCATTATCTTGCTATTCCACCGAGTCTCTTCGAGACCGTCATTCGCCAGCTTGGCGAAACCGGTTGTGCCAAAGGCGCGCGTGTCATCATCGAAAAGCCGTTCGGACACGACCTCGCATCCGCGCAAGAGTTAAACTCCGTCGTGCACCGCATCTTCGACGAACGAAACGTTTTTCGTATCGATCACTATCTGGGCAAAAACACGGTGCAAAACCTGCTCTTCTTTCGCTTTGCGAATTCCTTTCTCGAGCCGTTGTGGAACCGCCAGTTCGTCGAAAGCGTGCAGATCACGATGGCGGAAAATTTCGGTATCCAGGGGCGCGGGCAGTTTTACGATAACACTGGCGCGCTGCGCGACGTGGTGCAGAATCATCTGCTGCAAGTACTGACCAACATTGCGATGGAGCCGCCGCCGGGACTGGATGTCGAAATGTTACGCGACGAGAAGGCGAAAGTATTGAGAGGAATTCGAGCCTTGCAATCCGCGGATGTTGTGCGTGGTCAGTTTCGCGGCTACCGCAACGAGCCGGGAGTAAACCCGAACTCGCAAACCGAGACATTTGTCGCGCTCAGACTGGAAATCAATTCGTGGCGCTGGAAGGGTGTGCCGTTTTTCATCCGGGCGGGGAAGAATCTGCCGGTGACGGTGACGGACGTGATCGTCAAACTACGCCAGCCGCCGGCGATTTTTTCAGGAGTCCCTCTGCCATCCAATCATATGCGGTTTCGCGTCACGCCAAATCTGCAGATCGCGATCGGCGCCTTGGTGAAAAAGACGGGCGAGCGGCTCGAGGGAGATCAGGTTGAGCTGCTGATCAGCGAGGAATCCGATCCTACCGAGTTGGGCGCCTATGGCGAGCTTTTGCATGACGCGATCGAAGGAGATTCCGCTCGTTTTGCCCGTCAAGACTATGTCGAAGAATCATGGCGGATCATCGACGCGGTTCTGAGCGACGCCAATCCGCTTTTCAGGTACGAACCTGGCAGCTGGGGCCCCGCCGAAGCCGATCGTCTCGTCGATGCGATCGGCGGCTGGAACAACCCGACAGCGACTTGATTTGCATCTGACTCGGCAGCCCGGGATTAGGCTCCCATTTCGCTGGAATGCGAAAAACCACCGAGCGGATTGCCACGGCTGCGACGATCCGTTGGTATCGAGAGCATTTTTACAAGAAAACACCAGCAATGAACGAGGTATGCAGTTTGTATAACTTAGATGATGATTCTCGGCACTAAGGAACCGTATGAAATCTCAAGTTATAGATGTCACCGAGCAAAAACGTTTGAACGAGGCGCGCGAGAAGGGGATTGTGTGGAAAAAATGGGGCCCCTACTTGAGCGAGCGGCAATGGGGCACGGTCCGCGAAGACTACAGCGAAAACGGCGATGCCTGGAATTATTTCAGCCATGATCAGGCGCGTTCGCGCGCTTACCGTTGGGGAGAAGATGGGCTCGGTGGCATCTGCGACGAAAACCAGCGGCTCTGCTTTGCATTAGCGTTGTGGAACGAACGCGACCCGATTCTGAAAGAACGTCTGTTCGGGCTCACCAACAGCGAGGGAAACCACGGCGAGGATGTCAAGGAATACTATTTCTATCTCGACAGCACGCCGACGCATTCTTACCTGAAATATTTGTACAAGTACCCGCAGCGCGAGTACCCGTACTCGGATCTCGTCGAGACCAATCGGAGACGTTCACGAGAGCAATCGGAGTACGAGTTGCTCGACACCGGGATATTTAACGACGACCGCTACTTTGACGTGTTTGTGGAATACGCCAAAGCTGAGCCGGAAGATATTCTTATTCGCATTGCGGTGCACAATCGCGGGCCTGAAGCGGCGCGGCTGCGTGTCTTGTCGAGTCTTTGGTTTCGCAATACGTGGACTTGGCATGAGAATGACCTACGGAAACCGCGGCTATCGAAAATAAGACCTGACGCAATTCAGGCGTTCCATGATGAGCTCGGCGAGCTCTGGCTATATTGTGACGGCGCGCCGGAGTTGCTCTTCACCGAGAATGAGAGCAATGCACAGCGCCTGTGGGGCCAGCCGAATGCTTCTCCGTATGTCAAGGACGCCTTCCACCAATACCTCATTGCGGGACGTAGCGAAGCGGTGAATCCGGAAAAGACCGGAACCAAAGCGGCGGCTCATTATCGGATCGAAGTTCCCCCCGGCGCAAGCCAAACCATTCGCCTACGCTTAAGCGGTGGCGGGATTAAAAATCCCTTTGCGGCGTTCGATTCGACGTTTAAGAGCCGCATCGCCGATGCCGACGAATTCTACGACCGCATCACGCCCAACGCGCTGAACGACGACGAGCGACGGGTGCACCGCCAGGCTCTGGCAGGAATGCTCTGGACCAAACAATACTACTATTTCGATCTGGAGCGATGGCTGCGCGAGCATAAAAGCCATCCTTTGATTGAGTCCGCCCGCCGGGACGTACGCAATACTGATTGGTTTCATATGCTCAACAGCGATGTGATCTCTATGCCGGACAAATGGGAATACCCATGGTACGCGGCGTGGGACCTCGCGTTCCACACCATCGCTCTGTCGCTGGTGGATTTCGATTTTGCCAAGGAACAGTTGCTGCTGATGCTGCGCAGCCTCTATTTCCACCCCAGCGGTCAGATCCCCGCCTACGAGTGGAACTTCAGTGACGTCAATCCGCCGGTACACGCCTGGGCGACCCTTTATCTGTACAAATACGAGCGGACATTGGGGCGGGCCGACCTGCGGTTCCTGGAACGCTCGTTTCAGGGACTGATGCTGAACTTCAACTGGTGGGTCAATCGCAAGGATCCGGCGGGTCGCAACGTGTTCGCCGGAGGATTTCTGGGACTGGATAATATCGGCGTGTTCGACCGCAGTGCCCAACTCCCGACCGGCGGTTCTCTGGAGCAGGCGGACGGTACGGCCTGGATGGCGTTTTACTGCCAGTGCATGCTGGAGATGGCGCTGATCCTTTGCGAATACGATCCAATGTACGAGGAGATCGCCTTCAAGTTCGTCCAGCATTTCATGTGGATCGCCTACGCCATGGACCGTCTCGGCCAGCGTCACGACGAGATGTGGGATGAGCAGGACGGATTCTTTTACGATCTGCTGCGGCTGCCTGACGGGCAAGCGATCCGCTTGAAGATCAGGTCGATGGTGGGCCTGTTGCCGCTGTGCGCGTCCACGGTGTTCGAGCCGGATGTTGCCGAGCGCTATCCAAGGCTACTGGAGATGATCGCATTGTTCCGCAAACGTCATCCTGAGCTGATTTCCCATGTCGCGCCGACGGATGCCGGTTTCGTCGGATTTAAGGGACGGCGGCTGCTGTCGATTTTGAACAAGAAAAAACTCGAACGGGTGCTCGCTTACCTGCTTGATGAGAAGGAGTTTCTCGGGCCCCATGGCATTCGCTCGCTGTCGCGTTATCACCTGGAGCATCCGTTTGTTTTTCAAGTTGCTGGTCAGGAATACAAAGTCCAATATCTGCCGGCGGAATCGAATACCGGCATGTTTGGCGGCAACTCCAACTGGCGCGGACCGGTGTGGATGCCGGTCAATACGCTGATCGTGCGGGCGCTCTTAAGCCTGTATCAATTTTACGGAGATGAATTCAAAGTTGAGTGTCCGACGGGCTCGGGCCGGTATATGACGTTATTCGAAGTCGCGCACGAGATTGTCCGTAGGCTGGCGGGAACTTTTTTGCGCGATGCCAACGGGAACCGGCCGGTTTACGGTGGTAGCAGGAAGTTTCAGGAAGATCCGCACTGGCGCGACCTGATCCTTTTTTACGAATACTTCCACGGTGACAATGGCGCAGGAGTTGGTGCCAGCCATCAGACGGGATGGACAGGTCTCATCGCGCCACTGCTCAATTTGTTCGGACGTCTCGATGCCAAATCCGTCCTGGAGATGGAGCGCGGGCGTATCTTCACCCGGGTCGTAAGAGAGCAGGTGGGTGGAGAA
>JBIOXP010000174.1:0-5484 GCA_044869705.1 Binatia bacterium
GTCGGCTCTTACGGTCCTGACGACAAGCTGACGGTTTGGTCGTCGACCCAGACGCCGCACTATTTGCATCGCGCTTTGGCCAAGGTTCTGAAAATGCCCGCGAGCCGCATCCGCGTCATTGCCACGCCCGTGGGCGGCGGCTTCGGCGGTAAAAGCGATCCGTTTTCGCACGAGATCTGCGCCGCGAAGCTTTCGATGATTACGAGAAGGCCGGTAAAAATTACGCTTACGCGAGAAGAATGCTTTTACGTCCACCGCGGCCGCCATCCGGTCAAAATGTACGCCCGGACGGGCGTCAACAACGACGGCACGATCCGGGCGATGCAATACAAAACCTATCTCGATGGCGGCGGCTATAGCAGCTATGGCTTGGCCAGCGTCTACTACACCGGCGCCTTACAAACGGTCACTTACACGGTGCCGGCGTACAAGTTCGAAGGCGTGCGGGTCTTCACCAACAAGCCCGCTTGTGGTCCGAAGCGCGGTCATGGCACGCCGCAGCCGCGCTTTGCGATGGAAATTCAACTCGACGAGATCGCCGAGAAGCTTGGTCTCGATCCGATCGAGATGCGGCTCAAACAACTGGTCGAGCCGAACAGCATCACCGTCAATGGTCTGCGCGTCAGCAGCACGGGCTTGCGAGAATGCATCGAGCGCGTCGCCGAACGCGCCGGATGGCGCGACAAGTTTCGCAAGTTGCCGGTCGGACACGGTGTCGGTTTCGCCGCCAGCTCTTATATCAGCGGCGCGGGCTTGCCGATTTATTGGAACAACATGCCGCACTCGGGCGTGCAAATTAAGCTCGATCGGAGCGGCGGGGTCGCCGTGTTCTGCGGGTCAATCGATATCGGCCAGGGCTCGGATTCGATTCTGGCGTACGCCATCGCCGAAGAATTCGGCATCGATCCCGCCGATATTCGAGTGCTGACCGCGGATACCGATCTTACCCCGGTGGATCTCGGTAGCTACTCGAGCCGCGTGACCGTCATGACCGGCAATGCCGCGGTTCAAGCCTGCGGCAAACTCAAGCCGTTACTGCTCGAGGCGGCGAGCGAAACGCTCGAAATTCCCGTTGACGATCTGGAATTCGCCGATGGCAAGATTCGCAGCGCCAGCTTGCATCAGCGCGCCATCACCTTTTCAGAAGCGGTAACCAAAGCCGAAGGAAAGCACGGCACGCTCGGTGCTACTGGCAGTTACTGGCCGCCAAAAAATCCCCGCGACTTCAAGGGCTCCGGAGTCGGACCAACACCAGCCTACAGTTTTTCCACGAGCATCGTCGAGCTTCATTGCGACAGCGTCACCGGCGAGATCAAGATCGACAAAGTCTGGATCGCCCACGATTGCGGTCGCGCCTTCAATCCGCTGCTTGTCGAAGGTCAAACCGAGGGCAGCGTTTACATGGCGCTTGGCGAGGCATTGATGGAGGAGCAGATCTTTCGCAAAAACGGGCTGCATAAAATTCCGTCGATCCTAGAGTATAAAAGCCCGACGACACTGGAGACGCCGGAGATCGAGACGATTCTTGTCGAAACCGACGATCCCGAAGGTCCGTACGGCGCGAAGGAAGCCGGCCAGGGGCCGCTCTTGCCGGTTGTTCCGGCCGTGGCGAACGCGCTTTACGATGCGATTGGCGTACGCATTCACGAAATACCGATCACGCCGGACAAAATTCTCCGCGCCATCGACGGTCGACTGAAACCGATTTCGGTTCCCGATTTCAAATTTCCCGCGCCGATCAAGTGGCACCCCGGCGAAGGCGTGGAAGTGGGGCAGAAAAGCTAAATCGGCGACAAGACTTAATGGCAAAATGAACTGTCACGGAATCGAGAGAATTCAGGTGGTGCGAAAATTCACTGGATTCCGGGGTCGCGCTAGCTATCGCCAGCTTCCCGGAATGACGCCAATAACGATGCCCAGAGATTCCGGCTGAACCTCTCTATGCTTCGACTACCCGAATTTAACTACATTCAACCCGCGACGCTGAAACAGGCAATGAAAGCTTTGGCCGATCTCGGTTCCGATGCGATGTTCGTGGCCGGCGGCACAGATGTTTATCCGAAAATGAAACGTCGTCAGTTTACGCCGCGCAACTTGGTTTCGCTGAAAGCACTGCGCGAGCTCAAAGGGATCCGGCAAAACAATGACGGTTTGTGGATCGGCGCCGGCGAAAGTCTGACCACAGTTTCGCATCACCGCCTGATTGCAAAGCATCTTCCCGCCCTCGCTCATGCCGCCGAGTCCGTCTCCACGCCGCAGCTTCGAAACATGGGAACTATCGGCGGAAATGTTCTCGTCGATACACGCTGCAATTACTACGATCAGACTTTTTTCTGGCGTCAGGCCGTGGGCTTCTGCATGAAGAAAGACGGCGATATCTGTTGGGTCGCTCCGGGCAGCGCCAAGTGCCTGGCGATCGCGTCGTCGGACACCGCGCCCGTGCTCGTGAGCCTCGGGGCGGAAGCAGTAGTGCTCGGCAATGAGGGCGAACGGCGCGTCAAGCTCGAAGAGTTATATCGCGACGATGGCATCGATTACACGGCAAAAGCTCAAAACGAAGTTCTCAAAGCATTACTGATCCCGCGCGAGAGTTTAAAGCGGGAAAACGTCTATCTCAAACTACGCCGCCGCGGTTCCTTTGATTTTCCGGTTTTGGGTGTCGCCGCCACCATGGAGCGAAACGAAAGCGGCGAGTGCCGGCAGGCGAGCATCGTGCTGACAGCGGTTGCGTCGGCGCCTAAGGTCATCAGCGAAGCGGCAACGCTACTACGGGGGCAGAAAATAACTGCCGAGTTGATCGAGGCCGTCGCCGATGCCGCAGCGAAAGCCTCGCATCCGCTCGACAATGCCGATTTGGATTATTGGTACCGAAAGCGCATGGCCAAAGTGTATACACAAAGGGCGCTGGCGAGCCTTGCAGGTTTAACTTTGCCGACCACATCCTAAATATTTATGGCGCAGGATCTGCGATCATTTCTCGACAACATTAAGCGTCACCGCCCGGAAGACGTTCTTATCGTCTCGCGGGAAGTCGATCCGGCCTTCGAGATCACCGCTATTACCGTGAAGCTCGAACAGGAAGCCAAGCAGCGGCCGATCTTACTGTTCGAAAAAGTGAAAGGCACGAAATTTCCCGTTCTCACCAATCTTCATGCCGGCCGCTCGCGTTTGGCAGCTGCGATTCATGCCAAACCCGAAGAAATGCAGCGCGCTTATTTGCGCGCGATGGAAAAACCGATTGCGCCGAAAACCGTCGAAAAAGCTCCGGTGAAAGACGTAATCATCACTGGAGACAAGGTCGATCTTTATAAGCTGCCGCAGGTCTGGCATCACCAGGATGACGCCGGTCCGTACATCACGGCCGCGATTTCGTTTGCCAAAGATCCAAACAGTGAAACCTGGAACTGCGCCTACAACCGGCTCATGTTCAAGGGCCGCGACAAAACTTCGATTCACCTCACGTCGGCGAAGCATCTGTGGGAATATCAGCGCGCCGCCGAAGCTCAGGAAAAATCGCTGCCGGTGGCCTTCGCCATCGGCGTTCACCCGGCGATCGCGCTCGGTTGTCTCGCCATCGGCTCTATCGACGAGGACGAGCGCGCAATCATGGGCGGGTTACTCGGCGAGCCGCTTGAGCTAGTAAAGTGCGAGACTTCCGAGCTCTTCGTTCCCGCCCAGGCCGAGATGATTCTCGAAGGAGAAATTTTACCGCACGAGCGCACCGCGGAAGGTCCCTTCGGTGAGTTCACCGGGTACAGTCTTGGCGAGCGCCAGCGCGAGGTCTTACACGTGCGCGCCATCACGCACCGGCGCAATGCGATTTTCCAAGACATTACAGTTGGCCATTTCGACCACCTGATGCTTTCGACCACGCCCATTGAAGCCAATCTCTATCGCGCCGTGCGCGCTATGGTGCCGACCGTCAAAGCGCTGCGCGTACCCGCACCGTTCACTTGCTACGTTTCGATCGAGCAGCGGATTTCGGGTCAGGCGAAGAACGTGATCCTGGCGGTTTTCGGCGCTGATCTTTACATGAAGCGTGTCGTCGTCGTCGATCACGACGTCGATATTTTCAACGACCGGCAGATCAATTGGGCCATCGCGACACGCTGCCAACCGGATCGCGATATCGCGATTGTCACCAATACCCGCGGCTCGGATCTCGATCCGTCCACCAAGGAAGACGGCAATACTGCGAAGTGGGGCATCGATGCCACCGCCAAACCGTCTCTCGCGGCATTTACCCCGAGACACCGCATCCCGAGTGATGTGTGGCAACGCATCAAGATCAAAGAAATTCTCGGCAAATAACTCCGGCTGGAGTGATGGAGTATTGGAGCAAAGGAGTGATCCGCAAAAAGTTGCGACACTCAAGATTCCACGACTCCATTACTCCAGCCCTCCAACGCTTGGACAATGCAAGACAACTTCATCTGCGCCATTGACGCTAACGCGCATCGGTTCGCTGCGAAAACCGCGGTAGTTTGCGCGGACCAGAAGCTGAGCTGGTCGGATCTTGACAGTTTCGCCTCCGGATTCGCGAAGCACCTTTCGGCGCAAGGCGTCCTATCCGGTGATCGCATCGCGATCGTCCTTCCCAATAGCATCGATTTCGTCGTTGCCCTTCTGGCGACTCTCAAATTGGGCGCCACGCCGGCGCCCCTCAATCCGCAAATAAAACAGAACGAGCTCGCTGCATTTACGACGGACCTCCGGCCGAAGTTGAGCATCAATCGGGTCGTGATGAGTCGCGAGTCGTGGCGCAGCGTCGAACAATCCAGCGCTCCGTCATTGATTCTATACACCTCCGGGAGCACCGGCCGTCCGAAGGGCGCCGTTTTTAGCCATAGCGCGCTGACCTTCGCGAATCATTCGTGGGCCGAGCCGGTTATGGGGCTTACTCCCGACGATGTTGTGCTGGTTTCGGTTCCGCTGGCACACTCGCTGGGGTTGAACGGCGGTTTGCTTGCGCCGCTCCTGACCGGTACAACCGTCGTAATTCTCGAGCGCTTCACTCCTGAAGCTGTCCTTTCGGCAATAAAAAAAAATCGCGTGACCGTCTTGCCCGCGGTCGCCACGATCTTTCGCCGATTGCTCAATGCGCCGGTATTCGCGGACAGCGATTTCTCCAGCTTGCGTGTGGCGGTCTCCGGCGCGGCGCCTTGTCCGTGGGAGTTGGCCGTCGAATGGCGAGAAAAAACCTCAACGCGCATCGTCCGCGGCTACGGCATGACGGAGTTGTTCCGCCCATTATCTTTTCGCGCTGACGACGGCTGCGACATGCCGAACGCCGTTGGCAAGGCATTGCCCGGCATAGAAATCAAATTGGCGCTCGATCAATGGGTCGGCGGTGATACCATTGGCGAGCTCTGGATCAAATCGCCGGCGATGATGGATGGTTATCTGAACGCTCCCGATGAAACGGCCGAAGTGATTTCGGCGGGCTGGTTCAAGACGGGGGATGTCGCGACGATCTCTCCAGAC
>JBIOXP010000175.1:0-22495 GCA_044869705.1 Binatia bacterium
GCGTATCACCGCGCTTCTACGTCCTTGATTACATTTTACCGCCTGATGAGCATATATTTGGAAAAATCGGGCCTTAGACGATGTAAGCAGCGGTAGGTTCTGTGTTGGCATACGGCGTGCTGACCCAACAGCACCAAAGAAGATCCCTGCAGCTTACACAAAGGAGAAATGCACGAATGGAAGAAATCATGACCCCCTCGGAAGTTGCGGCCTTGTTGAAGATCCACCTCAAGACAGTTTACAAGCTGGCTGAAAGAGGCGTGATCCCAGGAAATCGAATCGGTCGCAGCTGGCGGTTCAGTCGCAGTGACGTTCTGGAATTGGTCTCCAGCAAATCGCTCAATTTAGGCGAGACCAGCGAAAGCCCCATCCGTTCAGCCGCCGGCGGAGCGAAATAATTCTGAGATCCGGCCCAGAGTGGAAGATCAAGATCCTATCAAGCAACTCCAATCCCTTATAACTGACCGGACCAAAATGCTGGAACGTGTCTCCGGCATTCATGCCATGTTGGATTCCATCAAGGCCCCGGTGGCGAGCGCAGCTAACAGTGAATCGATCGCGAAAACGCCAGATGAAGAGCCATATGACCGCCTTTTGCACATTTTGCGTGATATGCGATCGCAAATCGAGAATCAGGTGCGGCCATTGGCGCAGCACGCGATTGCTTTTGAAGTGGAACGTTTGCGCGAGCGAGCGGGGATCGATCAACGTGACCTGACTGCCTGCGTGGAGCAGATCGATCGCTGTTTATCCGTGTGCGTCCAACGTGCCCGTGAGTACCGCCGCGAACACGCCGAACTCGCGCTTTTCAACGGTCGCTTGACCGCGCTTGGGGCGGCGCCGGAGCCGCTGCCGGAATGCGCCGCGGACATCACCGACATCATAAACGCCCGCTTAGAGTGGCTGCGCCTGCAGCAGAAGATTTGATCGCAGATATTGCCGTTCCTAAGACGCTTTCCAGCCACCGCCCAGCGCCTTAACCAGCAGCACGGCGGCATTCAACCGCCGGCCACGAATGTCGACCGCCGTCTTCTCATTATTGAGCGCGAGTGTCTGGGCGACGACGACGTTCAAATAGCTGACGATTCCTGCCTGGTACTGGTTCATCGTCACAGTTAACGATTGTTCGGCCGCCGTCACGGCATCGTCTTGCGCTTGCGCCTCGCCGGCGAGAATTCGCTCGGCGGCAAGATTATCTTCTACCTCCTGAAATCCCGTCAGCACCGATTGCCGGTAGGCGGCAACGGTCTCATCATAGACAGCACGGGCATGCTCGACCTGCGACTTTCTTAAGCCGCCGTCGAATACAGTTTCGGTTGCGGCAATTCCGGCGGACCAGAAGCGACCGAGGACCGAAAACCAGTTTCCAGCGCTCGAGCTCTCAAAACCCCCCTGGCTATTTATCGACACGGTCGGGTAATAGGCGGCTTGGGCGACGCCGATCTGCGCGTTCGCCGCCGCGACAAGTCGCTCAGCGGACGCGATATCGGGACGTCTGGCAAGGATTTCTTCCGGCACCGCGGCGGGAATCGCAGGCGGCTCCGCCACTGCCGTTCTCACCGAAAGAGAAAAATCCGCCGGCGCTGTGCCCAGCAAAACCGCAAGCGCGTGCTCTGTTTGGGAGCGCAGCACGCCAAGATCGATGGCCTGCGCTTGGGTGATCTTGAGTTGAGTCTCCGCCTGCAGCACATCAGCGCGCGATGCGACGCCGGCGTTGTAGCGGTTACGGGTCAGCTCAAGTGATTTCTGAAAGGCGATTACGCTGGCATCGAGCAGCCGTTTTTGCGCGTCCAAAGACTCGATGAGAAAATAATCCTGCGCCAGCGCGGCGCGCGTACTGAGTCTGGCCGCATCGAGATCCGCCGCACTGGCTTGAGCGCTTGCCTCATTGGATTCTACGGAACGACGGATTCTCGCCCACACATCCAATTCCCACGAGACATCAATCGGCAACGAGTATTGGCTGAAGGCGCTGCTTGTTTTAGGATTGCGTGACTGACTCGTCTCCGAAGATTGCATGCCGCTCACGCCAATGCCGACAGTCACGCTGGGGTAATAAGCCGCACGCGCACTTTGCACGAGGGCGCGCGCCTGACGAAAGCGCGCTTCCGCTTGGGCGATATTTTGATTGGAAATATCAACTTGCTGCTCCAAGCTGTTCAGCTCAGCGTCGCCGAAGATTTCCCACCAATTCTCGCCGATGACATCATCGATCGACCGGCCGGTGGTTGCGGCGGATTCCTTGTAAGCAGCGGGCGTAGCGCTAGCCGTCGGCGGACGCGAGTAGTCCGGTCCGACTGTGCAAGCTGATAGGAGAAGCGCGGCGCATCCCCACGCGGCGCGCTTGATTTGAGCGCCAACGGTAAAGAATCTTGCTTTCAGCCGTGGACTCATGATGCCTCGGCGCCGCTCGCTTGCAGCCGCCCTTCCCGAGAGGCGTGCGGCGCGAAGTAGAGGCGGCACCGATCGAGATAAAGATAAACGACCGGTGTCGTATAGAGCGTGAGCATTTGGCTTACGATCAGGCCGCCGACAATGGCGATGCCCAAAGGCCGCCTGAGCTCGGAACCCACGCCTGCGCCGAGCGCCAGCGGCAGACCGCCGAGCAGCGCCGCGAGAGTCGTCATGATGATCGGCCGAAAGCGCAGCAAGCAGGCCTGATAAATCGCGTCGCGCGGGGTTTTTCCCTGGCTGCGCTCCGCATCGAGCGCAAAGTCGATCATCATGATGGCATTCTTTTTGACGATGCCGATCAGGAGAATAATGCCGATGAGCGCGATCACGCTCAGATCCGTGCGGCAAACAAGCAGCGCCAAAAGCGCGCCCAATCCCGCCGAAGGCAACGTGGACAGGATCGTTATGGGATGAATGGTGCTCTCATAGAGGATACCGAGAACGATGTAAACAGTGGCCAGCGCGGCGGCGATCAAAAGCGGCTCGCTCGCAAGTGACGATTGAAATGCTTGTGCTGTTCCCTGAAAACTGCCGTGGATTCTTTCGGGCAGTTCGATCTCGCGCGCTGCTTGCTCCACCGCGTTCACCGCATCGCCGAGCGCGAGGCCGGGCCGCAAATTAAACGACAACGTCACTGCGGGAAACTGACCCTGATGGTTGACCACCAGTGGCGAGGTCGACGGCTCGTAACGAGCAAAAGCCGCCAGCGGCACCTGCGCGCCCGCAGGAGTTTTAACGTAGATGTGTTTCAACCCGTCGGGGTTTTGCCAAAAGGCGGGCTCAGCCTCGAGCACCACATGGTATTGGTTGAGCTGCGTATAAATCGTCGAGACCTGACGCTGCCCGAAGGCGTCATAAAGCGTGTTATCGATCATCTGTGCGGTAATACCCAAACGGGCCGCGGTCGCGCGATCGATCACCAGGCCGGCTTGAAGACCCTTATTTTGTTGGTCGCTGTTGACGTCGAGCAAGCCGGAAATCGTCCTGAGTTTTGCCAGCATGCGCGGACCCCAGACAAGCAGGTCCTGGACGCTGTCGCTTTGCAACGTGTACTGGTATTGCGCGTTGCTGGAACGGCCGCCGACGCGTAGATCCTGTACCGGCTGCATGTACAATGTGACCGCAGGAATGCGTGCGAGCTTGGCGCGGAGCCGTCCGATGACCTGATCGGCGCGAAGATCCCGTTCTGCCAAAGGCTTTAAGGTCATGAACATGTTCCCGGTATTTAGCGGTCTGCCACCGAAGCCCCCGCCATTGAATGCCATCACTGACTCGACCGTCGGGTCTTCCAGCACGAGCTTCGCCAGTTCGGCCATGCGGCCGCGCATCGACTGAAAGGACACGTCTTGGTCGCCTTGAATAGAACCGTTGATTCGCCCCGTATCCTGCTGCGGGAAAAACCCTTTTGGGATCTGAACGTAAAGAAAAGCCGTTGCGCCCATGGTCAGCAAAGTCACTAGCAAAATCAGCGGCTGATGGCGCAGCACCCACCCGAGCGAGTTTTCGTAGCGGCGCAGGACCCAATCAAAAATCCGCTCATTCACTTGATAAATCCTGCCGTGCTTTTCGCGCTCGCGCGAACGCAGCAGAGCCGCGCACATCATCGGCGTGGTGGTCAGCGAAATCAGCATCGACACCATGATGGCTATCGTCAAGGTGACCGCGAACTCGCGAAACAGCCGGCCGATGATGCCGCCCATGAGCAAGATCGGGATGAAAACCGCTACCAGTGAAATGCTGATCGAAACGACGGTAAAACCGATCTCCTTAGCGCCGCGGAGCGCCGCTTCGAGCGGAGTCAAGCCAGCTTCCAAATGACGCGAGACGTTTTCAATCACAACGATGGCGTCATCGACGACAAACCCCGTGGCGATGGTGAGCGCCATCAAAGAAAGATTATCCAAACTGTAGCCCAGGAGATACATGCCGCCGAAGGTGCCGATCAGCGACAGCGGCACCGCCACGCCCGGAATCAGGGTCGAGCGCGGGCTGCGCAAAAAGACGAAGACCACGAGCACGACCAGCGCGAGCGAAATCAACAGACTAATCTCAATATCATGCACCGAGGCGCGAATGGTCGTCGTGGCATTAAGCATCACAGAAAGTTGAATGCTCGGCGGAAACGAAGCGCGCAGCGACGGCAGCAAGTCGAGAACGCCATCGACGGTTGCGATGATATTGGCTCCCGGTTCGCGATAGACAATTAGCAGCACGGCGGGTTTACCATTGGCGAGACCGCCGGTGCGCAGATCCTCGACAGAGTCGCTTACGCTGGCAACATCACCGACGCGTACGGGCGCGCCATTCTGGTACCGAATGAGCAGGGGCCGGTACGCTTCGGCTTTGAATAGTTGATCCGTTGCGCCAAGGGACCAAGCGGTCGTCTGACTGGCAAGAGAACCCTTCGGTCGATTGGCGTTGGCGCTGCTCAGAGCGGCGCGGAGGTCCTCGAGGCTGAGCCCGTAATGGTTCAAAACCGTGGGGTTTGCGTCCACTCGAACCGCCGGCAACGCGCCGCCGCCGACAAATACTTCGCCCACACCCTGCACCTGAGAGAGCTTCTGCTGTAAAACCGATGACGCAATGTCATAAATGCGGGCTCGATCGACGAGATCGGAGGTCAGCGCCAACATGAGAACCGGCGCGTCCGCGGGATTGACCTTCTTGTAGGAAGGATTACTCGGGAGATTGCTCGGAAGTTGGCCCCGCGCGGCATTGATCGCGGCTTGAACATCGCGCGCCGCGGCATCGATGTTTCGATTCAGATCGAATTGCAGAACGATCGAAGTCGAGCCGATGGAGCTCGAGGAGGTCATCTCGGTAATGCCGGCAATCCTGGCGAATTGACGCTCCAGTGGAGTCGCGACCGCCGAGGCCATAGTCTCCGGGCTCGCGCCTGGCAGACGTGCCTGAACGCGAATGGTCGGAAAATCGACCTGGGGAAGGGGCGAAACCGGCAAGAATCGATAGGCAATCGCTCCAGTGAGCGCGACGGCGATGGTCAACAGGGTAGTGGCGACCGGTCGATGAACAAATGGCGCCGAGGGATTCACTGGTTTAGCTCGAAATGCAGCTGGTGCTCTCGACTGTTCGCATGGCGACGGCGCAGATGCCGCGCCATTCGGTCAAAAGCCAAATAGATGACCGGCGTTGTGTAGAGTGTCAGTAATTGGCTGAAGATCAAACCGCCGATCATCGAAATCCCCAGCGGACGCCGGAGCTCCGCGCCCATGCCCCCGCCTAGTGCGAGGGGCACGCCGCCCAATAGCGCTGCCATGGTTGTCATCAAGATCGGCCGAAACCGCAGCAGACATGCTTGATAGATTGCCTCGCGAGGGGTTTTGCCTTCGTGGCGCTCGGCATCCAAGGCAAAGTCGATCATCATGATGCCGTTCTTTTTGACAATGCCGATGAGCAGAATGATGCCAATGAGCGCGATGACATTGAAATCCGTGCCGGACAGCATCAGTGCCAGCAAGGCTCCGACGCCGGCGGAGGGCAAGGTGGAGAGTATGGTGACCGGGTGAATATAACTCTCGTAGAGCACCCCGAGAACGATGTAGACCGTGATCAGTGCCGCCAGGATCAAAAATGGCTCGTTCACCAAAGAAGCCTCGAAGGCGTGGGCGGTGCCTTGAAATCCGGTGCGGATACTCGGCGGCAAACGCAGCTGTTGCTGCGCTCGGTTGACAGCGGCAACGCCGTCCCCCAGCGACGCGCCAGGAGCGAGATTGAACGATACCGTTACGGCGGGGAACTGGCCTTGGTGGTTGACGGTAAGCGGCACCTGGACGGACTCGGCCTGGGTAAACGCGCTCAGCGGCACGGCGCCGCCGCTCGTCGATTGCACATATAAATTATTTAGCTCCGCGGGACTATTGCGAAAACCAGGCTCCGCTTCCATCACCACGTGGTACTGATTTGATTGTGTAAATATGGTCGAGACTTGGCGCTGGCCGAACGCGTCATAGAGCGTGTTGTCGAGTGCCAATGGAGTGATGCCGAGTCGAGATGCCGTGGCGCGATCAATGACCAAGCGCATCTGCAGTCCTTGGTCTTGCTGATCGCTGGCGACGTCGCGCAGTTCCGGCGAGGCTTGGAGCTTTTGGACGAAGCGCGGTGTCCAGAGACTCAATTCGGCAGGATCGGCGTCTTCCAGACTGTATTGAAATTGGGTTCGGCTCACGCGATCTTCGACGGTGAGATCCTGCACCGGCTGCATAAAAAGAGTAATTCCCTCCACGCTCGAGAGCCGCGGCTGCAGACGGCGAATGACATCGCTGGCGCTGATGCGCCGTTCTTCGATGGGCTTGAGATTGATCTGGATACGACCGCTGTTGAGCGTCGTGTTCGAACCGTCGATGCCGATGAAGGAGGAAAGACTCGCCACGGCGGAATCTTGCAAAATAACCCGCGCCAGTGCCTGCTGACGCGCCGCCATGGCCGCAAAGGAAACGGTTTGTGACGCTTCGGAAATGCCCAGAATGACACCCGTATCCTGCACCGGGAAAAAACCTTTAGGAATGAAAACATAAAGCAGTAGCGTCCCTAGAAGCGTGGCCGTCGCCACCCACAGCGTTGCCGTCTGATGACCGAAGACCCAGTTGAGAGTGCGGCCGTAGAAATCGATCAGTGACTGAAAAGCTCGTTCCGAGGCCGCATAAAGTCGACCGCGCTCCGTTTCCGGACGATGGCGGAGAAGCCTCGCGCACATCATCGGCGTGAGCGTCAAAGACACTATCGCCGACACCAGAATGGTCACGCTCAATGTGACGGCGAACTCACGAAACAGCCGGCCGACGATGTCCCCCATGAAGAGCAGCGGAATCAACACCGCAATCAGGGAGACGGTCAAGGACAGAATCGTGAAACCGATCTGTTGTGAGCCCTTGAGCGCCGCTTCGAGTGGTGAGTCGCCGGCTTCGATGTAGCGCATAATGTTCTCGATCATCACGATGGCATCATCAACGACAAAGCCGGTTGAAATCGTCAGGGCCATCAATGAAAGATTGTTCAAGCTATAGCCGAGCAGATACATTACGGTAAACGTGCCGACGATCGACAGGGGCACGGCAATGCTTGGAATAATGGTCGCCGAAACAGTGCGCAGAAAAAGAAAAATGACCATTACCACCAGCGCGACGGTGAGCATCAGCTCGAATTGGACATCGCTTACCGAGGCGCGAATGGTCGCGGTGCGATCGGTGAGAATCGAGAGCTGCACCGCCGACGGGAGCGAACTCCTCAACTGAGGCAACAAGTTCTTTACTCGATCTACCACCGCGATAATGTTCGCGCCCGGCTGGCGCTGAACGTTCACGATGACCGCCGGGACTCGATTCATCCATGCCGCTTGCCGGGCGTTTTCCACATCATCGATGACATGGGCGACATTGGAAACGTATACGGGCGCGCCGTTGCGATACGCGATCACGAGTGGACGGTACTGATCGCTCGATAACAGCTGATCGTTGGCCGCGATCGTGAAGGCTCGATGGGGGCCGTCAAAATTGCCCTTGGCCTGATTGACGTTCGCTTGGGCGATTGCGGCGCGCATTTCTTCGAGCGTAAGACCATAGGATGACAGCGCAGTCGGATTGACCTGAATTCGCACCGCCGGTTTTTGACCGCCGCTGATGCCGACCAAGCCGACGCCGGAGAGCTGCGAAATTTTTTGCGCTAGCCGCGTGTCCGCCAAATCTTCGACTTTGGGAAGTGGTAAAGTCTTGGACGTAAGCGCCAACGTAAGGATCGGCGTATCGGCGGGATTGACTTTGCTGTAGACAGGCGGATTGGGTAAATCCGACGGGAGAAACGATGACGCTGCATTGATCGCCGCCTGTATTTCTTGTTCGGCAACATCGATGTTGAGATCCAGAGAAAACTGTAACGTGACGACCGAGCTACCGTCGGAGCTAGTCGATGTCATTTGGTTCAAACCCGGCACTTCACCGAACTGGCGCTCGAGTGGTGCGGTAACCGATGACGCCATCACATCGGGGCTTGCGCCCGGATAGAACGTGATCACCTGGATGGTTGGATAATCGACCTGCGGTAGAGCCGATACCGGCAACTGCTTATAGGCAACTGCGCCGACCAGCAGAAGTCCAATCATCAGCAGGGACGTTGCAATAGGTCGGAGTATGAAAGGTCGTGAGGGATTCAATGTGCTAGCTCCGCGTTGCTCCCGTGTAGGTCGCGCGCGTGCTCACTTTGGCGCCCGGCTGGAGCTTATCGACGCCGTCGGTAACGACGATCTCGCTCGGCTTTAAGCCTTCGGCGATGGCTGTTTCGTCTCCCTCGGTCAGTTGAATGTCAACGTTTCTTACTTCCACTGTTTGGTCCGGCTTTACCACGTAAACAAAGGCCGATTGCGGACTGTGCTGAATCGCCGCGCTGGGAACCAAAGTGACATCGTGCAGCGTGTCAATGAGCAGGCGAGCATTGACGAATTGATTTGGAAACAGTTCGCTGCCTTCGTTGGCGAACACTGCCTTCAGCTTGACGGTTCCGGTGTTGGGATCAATTTGGTTGTCGATACTTGCCAACGTACCCGTGGCCAAAGATCTCTTTTGTTCGCGGTCGTAAGCTTCCACGAGAAGTTTCTGACCGGTTTTCATGTTTCTCAGGATCTGTGGCAGATTGTCTTCCGGCACGGCGAATACAACCGTGATCGGTTGTAACTGGGTAATGACCACCAGCCCGTTCGCGTCGGAAGCGTGCACCATATTTCCGGCGTCCACTAAGCGCAGCCCGACGCGCCCACGGATCGGCGCGGTGATGCGGCAATAACTCAGCTGCAGCTTCGCATTATCGACCTGTCCTTGATCCGCTCTCACGACCCCTTCGTACTGCCGCACGAGCGATTGTTGCGTGTCGAGTTGTTGCTTGGGAATCGAGTCTTGGGAAAACAGCACGTGATAGCGTTCCAAATCGATTTTGGCATTGACCAACAAAGCCTGATCGCGCGCCATTTGACCTTCGGCCTGAGCGAGCTGAACTTGAAATGGCCGTGGATCGATTTCCGCCAGCAACTCGCCGCGAGAAACGCTTTGCCCCTCCTTAAACATGACGTTTACCAGCTGCCCATCGACGCGGCTCTTCACCGTTATTGTGTTATAGGGCACGACCGAACCCAGCCCATTTAGGTAGACTTTCATATCGCCAGTCTTTGCCACTGCCGTTACTACCGGAATTTGCTGCGGACCCGCACGACGTTGTTTTGCAACGACAGCAGCCTGAGGATTGCCGGAGCGAATACGCGAAAGCGCGATTGCGCCGATCAGCAGGAGGACTGTCATCATGCCTATGATGACTGGCCAGCGCCGCGCGGATACGTTCAGAGTTTGGGGTGAGCTCACGAGAGGCAAGTTATTTCGTTCACTCTTCATCTGGGGTGTGGCACATGTGCATACGGGCAAGTGGCATGCCAGTGCGGGTGGTAAGCCACTGCGTGTGGATCGCTAACAAGTTCCTCTAGCACAGCCGCGAAACAGCACCCGCGTTGCTAACTCGTGGTCAGGATGTGCGATGGGTGTGGCGTTTTGGCGAGAGGCGTCGGCGGCTCTTATCCTGGCATAATGAGTTTCTTCCGAAGAACACGGCCGCATTCCGACAAGGTGGTGATCCGACGGCGACACCACTTTTGATTCCGACGGTCGTTACGGTTCGCGCCGGTCGTAACGATCGTGCGCGCGGGACCGAAGCAAAAAATGCAACTCGCAACGTGTTTTCACGCGTGTAGCGGACTGTGGTTGAGTGGAAAGCTAGCAGATGAAGTGCCTCAGATTATCGGCAGAAGCCCCGTCAATTGGCAATTCGCACCGGATTTTTTTCATCGCCAACGGGCATGTCGGTTGCTTTCCGTCATTCGACAGAATGAACGTCATCGAAGGGAGGTCGCAAGCATGTCGATCAAGAACAACATGAAAATCTGCAATCGAAATTAAACTCTGTCGAATGACTGTGCGTCACGGCGGATTAATTTACAGACGACAATCAAGGCTCAAATGTGAGTCGAATTGAGGAGAAAACATGAAAAAAGTAGGTGCAGCAATTTCGGCAGTTATTTTAGTGGGCTCTTTGGTCGGAAGCGCGTATGCGGTCGATAATAGTGTTCCTTTGGCCGAAAGTTCGGACAACTACTGTCACTTAAAAATTCCGGCCATTCGCCCAAGAACTCTCGCAAGCGCGCAACCGCAGACCAAAAGCAGTACGACTGGGGACGTGATCGATTACTACGGCCCATGTGACGAAAGCCCAACGGGTCAGGATCAGATCATTGCACAAAAACACGATGAAGAGTTCAGCTTCGGCCGTAACTACGAAGACGGCGATTGATCCTTTTCGCTGAGAGGTGGGGCGGCCGGGCCCTCGATTCGGGGTCCGGTTTAAGAAGCCATCCGCGCCGGAAAGATCGAAGCATCGTTCCGCGCGGATGGCTGTTTGCGTTCTGATCGGTGCTTATCTTGATCATCACGCCAATTAAGAGCTATGCGCGATGGAAAAACCAGAGCACTAGACGCGATGCTTCGGTGCCGGATCGTGGCGCCGGCGAGAGCGAACCTCGTGTCGCGCATTTTAAATGGGGCCGCAGAGGTGAAGCAGATCACAGGTGCGCGACCGACCGGCGAAAGTCCGCAATTCGCGCCCCCAGCAATCGAAACGCTCGATGGAGAAATTGAAAAAATCAGAACAATCCGTCAATCGTCGCTAACAGGTCGGTTCTCGAATCGCCAACTCGATCGTACGCAGCAACCGATCGGGAGTGAAAGGTTTTGACAGAAAAAAAATCCCCTTGCGTGCAGCATCATATCGTAGGCTGTCGTCGGCGAAGGCGGAAATCAAAATCACCTTCAGGTCAGGAAAGTCCTCCCGCAGGGCGTCTGCGAGCTCGGTGCCCAGGATCAACGGCATGCATACATCGATGATGCAAAGATCGTAAGCATGCTTCGACATCATCTCGTAACCCGCCAAACCATTGGTCGTCCACTTCGTGATAGCGCCCCAGTCTTCGATGATCTCGACCAGTAGCCGGCAAAAAATTTCATCGTCATCGATAACAAGGATTTCCATGAAGCGCCTTGGGGAAAACAGGAGCAAACCCGGTGCCGTAAGGACCGCTATGCTGTATGGCGGGCATTTACGGCGACTGAGCCGAATCAGTCCTGAGGCGAGCCCGGGCCGATCTTATATCGCGCCAGCATGCGATATAGAGAGCGGCGATCAACGTTGAGAATTCTCGCCGTTGCTGAAACATTGCCGTTCGTGATTTGCAGGACGTGGTGCACATAGCGCTTTTTCATCTCTTCAAGACTCGGCTGATCGGGAAAATTGAATTCCGAGGACGCTGCGGGTTGCGCAGAAAACTGATGAGTGGTTTGCTCGCGCACCTCGCGCGGCAGATCTTCCGGCAACAAAACCGGCTGGTACGAAAGCGCCACGGCCTGCTCAATGGCATGCTCAAGCTCGCGAATATTACCGGGCCAGCGATAATTGCTTAGAAGCTCCATGGCGTTATCGGAAATCGCTGAGACTGATTTGCCGGTCTGCTTGCTGTAGTAACTCAGAAAATGGCGCGCCAGCAGCGGAATGTCGTCCCGACGCTCACGCAATGGCGGAAGACGGATGGAAACCACATCCAGACGATAGTAGAGGTCCTGCCGAAACTGTCCTTCGGCAATAGCTTGCGGCAACTCCTGGTTGGTGGCCGCCACCACACGCACGTCGACCGGGAGCCATTCTTTGCCGCCCACTCGGCGGATCTCGTGCTCCTGGAGAACGCGCAACAAGCGTGCTTGCATATTCAAGCTAATGCCGCCAACCTCGTCGAGAAAACAGGTGCCGCCCTGGGATTCCTCAAACACTCCCTTTTTGTCGGCGAGCGCGCCGGTGAACGACCCGCGGACGTGACCGAATAGCTCTGTTTCGAGGAGCGTTTCCGTAAGCGCGCCACAATCGACCGCTACAAAAGGCTGACTTGCGCGCGGACTGTGTTCATGAATGGCACGCGCAATAAGCTCCTTGCCGGTGCCGCTTTCGCCGAGGATCAAGACCGTGCTCTTGGTCGGGGCTACACGCGCCACAGTTTTGTAAACTTCCACCATCGCCGCGCTTTTGCCGATAATTTTGCCGAGCTCTGAGGGGTATTCGTCGGCTTGGGACGCCTGTTTCTCCGCTCGGCGTTGCAGTGAACGCTGTGCCAGGGCGCGCGCCAGGATGCTTTTGATCTCCGCCAGATTCATCGGCTTGGAGATGAAATCGAACGCGCCTTCGTGAATAGCTTCAACCGCGGTATCGATCGAGCCGAAGGCAGTCATCACGACGATTGGAAGCGCGGGAAACTTATTGTGAGTGACGCGTGTCACTTCCAAGCCGCTCGTGCCGGGCATGCGCACATCGATGAGCAACAAGTCGTAAGTATCGGCCTCGAGGCGCGCCAACGCCGCGTCACCTGAAGTTACCTGGTCGACAAAAAATCCATCCGATTCGAGCGTTTCAGCAAAAAGCTGGCAACTGACCTCGTCATCATCGGCGATCAAGATTCGCGCGCTCATCATTCTCCTCAGTGCCAATTGCGGTTGGCCGCCGCGCATCGACCGGCAAATAGATGCTTACGAGGGTTCCTCGTCCGACAGAACTTTCAACAGCGATGGTACCGCCGTGGGCTCGGACGATTTCCTGACAAATGACCAACCCCAGGCCAGTACCTCGCCCGGGAGGTTTGGTGGTGACGAACAGATCGAAAATTTTCGGCAATAGCTCGGGCTCAATGCCTGCCCCGGTGTCGCTAATTTCAACAAGCACGCCTTCCGGTTTGAGCGCTGGGGAGCATGCCTTGGTAGAAATTCGGATCGCGCCGCCTTTTTCGCAAGCATACATGGCGTTGTCTAACAAATTGATCAACAGGCGCTGGATGGAATCGCTGTTGCCGTAGATCACCGGAGCAGCATCGCTACAGTTCGAAGTCACCTCGATCGCGCGTGCGTCAAAAATCGGCTGCAATAATAGCAACGTGTCGCGCACAAGGACATTGATCAGGACGGCGTGTTTGGGCGCGGTGCCTCGGGTTTGCGAAAGATAGTGTTGGATGATTTCTCCCATCCGATTGATTTGCGTTTCGATGATTGAAACGCGGCGCCTGGCGCGTTCGGTCAAATGTTCTTGGGAGAGGAGTTGGGCGTAGCCGAGCACGGAATTTAAGGGTGTGCCCAGATCATGCGCAATGGTTCCGGCCATCCGTCCGAGCGTTGCCAGGCGTTCGACGCGCCCAAGCTCAAGCTGCAAGCGCAAGAGTTCCGTTTCGGCCTTTTTGCGCTCGACGATTTCGGCTCTCATCGTGTCATTGGCTTGCGCCAGCTCCGCGGTCCGTTCGCGAACGCGCTGATCGAGCTCGTCATGAGCTTCCCGCAAAGCTTGTTCAGCTCGTTTGCGAGCGTTTGTGAGATAACGGGTTAAAACAGCAATCGCTGTGAACACGCCCAAGCGCAAAAAGGCGCGCCAGTCTAACGTGACGAAGTACTTGGAGATAAAAAAATATTCGAGAGACAGGGCGGAAAGAATAGTGGCAAGAAGCCCGGCGCCAAGGCCGCCATACCAGGAGCTCAGCATGACCGCGATGAAGAACAGCGAGAAGTGGCTGGGATCGGCGCGCGCTGGAATCAATTCCGCCAAGGCCAAAGCCAAGCCGGGTAAAACGGTGGCCAGTGCGTATCGAAGCAGCGCCGGCCGATCATTGATCATCGTGCGCCTGCACCAATCGGCAGAATTCCAGGTCATCTTGGAACCAGTAAACTATGCCCGCGGCGATTTGCATTGCTCTAGCTTGTACCATATGCCGCCGCGTGAACTCGATCCAATAGATTCATTTCAACTTTCATTCCGAAGCAGAAGGGCTGATCTCTGCAGTATTGTCGTGCGAAAATCGCGAAGTTCAAGTCGACGCGATGCATAGCGGCCACACCGGGCTGCCGGAATGCCGCAGGGAGCCGGCGTTTGCGCTGGCGTGTTGCACTGTAGCTATCCCTGCTGCGGAATTTTCTGCTCCTCGCGCAGCAAGTTTGGGGTAAGAGTGAGAGTGATTGTTTTGCCGGAATCGGTTGATTTTATACTTTTGCCGCTAAACGTCCGGGTCTGCGGCTAATTCGTTTTTCGGCGGATTTAACAATTTTGTTGTTGATGAGATCCCGACCGAGCAGTGAATGTGAGATAAGCTATTGATTTACCACGCGGTTGCTCGTCGCGTGCTTGGCATGCGAAGTGCGACACCGAGCGGCGATGGTTGTTTCTGATTCTCCTGCCGGATCGCATTCTTCCGAAGCCAGTCATGAGCCCTTGGAAACCAGACGAGCCGGTATGAAGACATTGTGGCGAAAGCTTCAGCGCGATGGACTTGGTAGCGAATCGGTTTTGGACAGCCAAAGGGACTCCATTATCAGCCTTCAATGGCTGGTCGCGATTGCAATCTGTTATCTCGTCTTTGTGGTCCAAGACTGGAACCTGATCAATCCCCCGGCGGGTCTACTGATCATCATCTGCCTCGTATCGGGTGTTGGGGTGCAGCGGATTCCGAAGGCGCTCTTCGCTAACCCGTACGTGAAACCGGGCCTGCTGGTTTTCGATTCGTTGCTGGTGATTTGTGCGATATTCCTGCGTGAGCAAACTCCTTGGGATTTGCTCATGCTATTTTTTTTCTGTGTTTTCATCGCCGCAATTGGCGAAAACCTGATTCAGGTAAGCATCGGCTCTCTGCTCTTGAGTCTGGTTTTTTTGCTGTTTGTTTCGCCAGATGCCCAGCGCGCATTGAGCATCAGTCCGGATTTCATTATTCGGGTTCCGTTCATATTCGGTATCTCGCTTTTTTACGGCTATATGAGCAGTCAAGTTAAGCACGAAAAAAAACGCCTGGAGCGGGTCGAAGAAGCGGTGCGGTTGAAACGTCAATTCGCTTCTGCGCTCGCACACGACATCAAGACACCGCTTAACGTTATTCTCGGTCATGCGGAACTTCTCGCGGGCGACTACGGACAGATGGAAGATGGCAATGAACGGCTAAACTCGATCAAACGGATTCGGCAAAATATTCAACAAATCGTGGATCTCGTCACGGATTTCCTGGCGGTATCCAAGCTGGAAGCCTTCGGCGTTCGGAGCGTAGGAAACTTGGTTCAAATGAACGAGGTGGCGCAGGAAGTTGTCGGACAACAGATGATTACAGCGCAAAACAAAAAGATCAGCCTACTCATCGACCTCGATGAAAACCCAAAACCCGTGATGGGTGAGAGAACTCAATTGCAGCGAGCCTTATGGAATTTGATCGGAAATGCGATCAAATTTACACCGAGCGGCGGTACGGTCAGTGTCGCTTCGCGAACTGTGAAAAAGGAGGTCTGTATTGAGGTGAAAGATACCGGCCCAGGCATCAGCAGTGAAGATCTGCCGCGTCTTTTTTCTGAGTTCAAACGTCTCAAAGCAACGGCACACACCGAAGGGACCGGCTTGGGTCTATTTATCGTAAAAACGATCGTTGAAGCTCATAACGGGCGGGTCGCCGTGACCAGTCAAGAAGGCGTCGGTACTCAGTTTACGATTTTTCTTCCCGCGTCCAAGGAGCAACCCGCGAAAGCTCTAGCGACCACCTTACCGAGCAGAGTCGAGCCGCAAGCCGTTGCCGATCGAGCTGCTTAAATTTTGCTCGCTGTTGAAGACGCCCCAACGCACGGTTTAAGGTGACTCGATTTGTCGGGCCGATTTCGTTGCGCTTTACTGGCGGCGCTTTCTTTTGATCCCGTTGTGATTTTTTCCGTCTGAACCCCGGCCGGCTATGTTGTTTTCATTCCTGCTCCAACGAGCTCGGTCCAGCTGATTCTCGGGTTTGTACGACTGATCGTCTTCAAATCGTCCCTCGTCACGACGTCGTTCGCTAAGATTTTCTTCCGATCTGCTCCTCCGGGTCTTTTTCGACATGCAATCAACCTCCGAATACTTTAAATGAAGCAATTGACGCGGCTTTATCAAGAGAAATCCACTGAATTGTAACGCCGTAACCGCGGTACTTATTTGCACAATCACCTCGGCACAAACGGCAGCATTCCTACCCAAAACTCAAAAGCATGGACAGCATTTCGCGTACTGTGATTTGGCACCCGTTTTGTTGTACCGAACTGGCGGTAGCTCCGGTGATGCTGAACTGAGACGTTGTCGCTGGCGGTCGCGCGGGTGAGATGCTGCTGCGGACTTGGGTGCGGCACGAGTATCTCACGTCAACTCTTCTTAGCGGATCAATCGATCACCGGAGTTACCGACTCCAGGAATTTCCTCGAAGAGCTCTCTCGCTGTTGATAGTCGGTTGATCCCTCCGGTCGAGGGATTCATCAGAAGTGAAAAGCTATCTTAGAGACGCCCCTCCTAGAAAGATGTTGCGGTTCAATACCTTGGGCGAGGTGGTGCGTGGCATCAGAGATGCTTTGACTGAGCGCAAGGAGGATGATTCCCGATGAAAAACGATTTTCTTCAGAGAGCAAAAAAGGCTTTATCCGTTGTTGTATTTGGTTGTGCGCTCGCCGGGATTTTTGGATTCTTGGGCTGCAACACGGTTCACGGCTTGGGACAAGACATTGAGCGTGGAGGCGAAAAAACTCAGGACGCCGCGGATGCGGTGAAACGCCGCTTATAGACTTATAGAATTGAAGCCCAGCCGTACACGTCGCTAGCAATGCCTCCGGAATCAGAGCTATCGTCGAAGAATGATAACGTTGCGACGAAGAAGTACTGGCGCGCCCGACAGGAATCGAACCTGTACTTAGGGTTCCGGAGACCCTCGTGATATCCTTTTCACTACGGGCGCGCGAAAAATTTTTCTATCATCGGGGCGTTACTCAGTCAACGCGCGTTTCTTTGGCGACCGCGCTCGCGATCTCTACCATCTCGCGGTGAATCAGGGGATTGCCGGCAAGGGTTTCTTGGCCGTAGATGCTGAAGGCGTTTCCGAGAAAATCGCTCAACATCCCTCCCGCTTCAGTAACGATCAATGCGCCGGCCGCGACGTCCCACGGCTTGAGTTTTATTTCCCAAAATCCATCGAATCTGCCGCACGCGACATAGCATAGATCCAGAGCAGCGGAACCGCCGCGACGGATTCCCTGAGACCGTATCATGAAGGCTTTGAAGTAACCCAAGTAGATATCGGCGAATTCGCGCCGATCGTAGGGAAACCCGGTTCCGAGAAGCGCCTTATCGAGTTGAGCTACTGACGAAGTACGAATTGTCGCGCCGTTCAGGCTCGCGCCTCTGTCACGCACGGCTTTAAAGCATTCCTGGCGGATTGGGTCGTAAACCAAACCCATCATCACTGATCCACGATTTTCGAACGCTATTGAGATACAGAAATGGGGATAGCCGTGCGCGAAATTAGTCGTACCGTCCAGTGGATCAATGATCCAGCGGTATTCCTGGTCACGACCATCAACGATGGTTTCCTCTTCACCGAGAATCGAGTGATCGGGAAAATAACGTTGGATTGTGCCGACGATAAGCCGCTCGCTCTCACGATCCACCGAGGTGACCAAATCAATAGCGCCCTTGTATTCGATCGACTTCGGTTTCTGCCAGCTTTGCTGAATCAGTTGACCTGCCGCGGTTGCACCCTGCCAGGCGACCTCGAGGAGTGTGTCACTGTCTACAATCATCGCTCGTTTCGCAAATCGCTTGCGCCCATGTTAGCTAATGGCACGTGAAGATTCGAGCGCCTGCAAAAGTCAATCTGTTTTTGCGAGTTGTGGGCACGCGTCGGGATGGGTATCACCTGCTCGACACTTTGATCGTTCCAGTGTCGCTCTACGATGTGATCGAAATTCGCCGCGTCCCGGCCCAACCTCAGCAAGCGTCAAACCCGCGCATCAGGATAACTTGTGACGACCCGACCGTGCCACTCGGCCAAGAAAACCTGGCCTATCGGGCCGCACAGTTACTATTGGAACAACTCGATCGCCGCACGAACATTGATATTCATATCCAAAAGCGGATTCCTATCGGCGCCGGATTGGGCGGAGGCAGTACGGATGCGGCGGCGACTCTGGTCGGTCTCAATCGATTATTCGACTTAAAATTATCGGCAGCTCGGCTGGAACGATTAGCGCTGCGACTCGGGGCCGACGTGCCGTTCTTTATCCGGGCGCATCCTGCGCGTGCTCATGGGATCGGCGAAGTATTGCGCCCCGTCCGGGTGTTGGGGGTTTTTTGGCTGGTCATTCTTTATCCCGGGTTTCCCGTCACGACTGCGTGGGTGTACAGAAAACTGCCCAAAAAGTTGACAAAGCCCACCTCTGGTAATAGCATTCGGATTTCCTTGAAGCGCTTTGACCGGCTTGCCGATGTGCTCGTGAACGATCTGGAAAGCGTAACACTCGAGCGCTATCCAAAAATTCGATCACTGAAGGAAAAGCTATTGCGCGAAGGGGCCGCAGGCGGTTTAATGACGGGTAGCGGCTCTGCTGTATTCGGCGTTTTTGGCTCCAAGGGACTGGCACAAAGAGCGTTTGACCGTTTGCGGACTGAGGAAGGGGTGCAAGCATATTTGGTCCATGTGCTGAATCGTTGATCCGCGGAAAAGCCTATAGTCAATCGCAGCAAGTTTGGGGGTCCCTATGCAGGTTACCGAGGTTAGGGTCTTTCCTGTGGATGAAGATAAACTAAAGGCTTATGTCACGATCACCCTCGACCATTGTTTCGTGATCCGGGACCTGAAGATCATCCATGGCTCCACTGGGTATTTTGTCTCAATGCCCAGTAAAAAGCGTAAGGACGGAACCTACAAGGACATCGCTCATCCGATCAACAATGAGACTCGGCGGATGATCGAAGAGAAAATCATCGCGGAATATCACAAGGTTCTCGCCGAGGGCGGCAGTCCAAAAGCGCTTGACGATATGTGAGCCGATATCCGCGACCGAGTGAACTCCTGAACAGGAGTTTGTGCGATGGGCGGTCGCCAAGTGGTAAGGCCCCGGACTTTGGATCCGGTATCGAAGGTTCGAATCCTTCCCGCCCAGCCACTCAAAACGATTCCGTTGGCTTAAGCCGCTATTATTTGCTATTTCTCAAGCAGCGCCGTTTCGCGGGGAACGGCGTTCCTGTTTCTCGCTAAGCGTAGTTCGAGGTGCGTGCGTGAATCGGCGCAAAATCTTGGCTGACTGAATACTGCGGATTCGGACCGATGGGACAGCGCAACGCGGGTTTGAAGATATTTGCGGGTAATTCCAACCCGCCTCTGGCGGGGGAGATCAGCGAATATCTGAAAGTACCGCTTGGCAAGGCGCTGGTCGATACATTCAGCGACGGCGAAAGCAAAGTCGAAATCAAAGAAAACGTGCGTGGCGCGGATGTTTTTGTATTGCAGTCGACTTCGGCGCCCGGCAACAATAACATCATGGAACTGTTATTGATGCTGGATGCGTTCAAGCGTGCGTCAGCGATGCGGATTACCGCAGTGATGCCTTATTACGGCTACGCGCGCCAAGACCGCAAGGTGGTGCCGCGAGTACCGATCAGCGCCAAACTCGTTGCCGATCTCATTACAACCGCCGGCGCGTCGCGTATGCTAACGATGGACCTTCATTCCGGCCAGATTCAGGGCTTTTTCGATATTCCGGTCGACAATGTTTACGCCACCCCGGTGCTGTTGGAATACCTAAAGAAGCGTTTGAACCACACCGAGGTGACGATTGTCTCGCCCGATGCGGGCGGCGTTGAACGGGCGCGAGCTATTGCGACGCGGCTCGATGCATCCCTGGCGATCATCGACAAACGGCGAGTCGGTCCGAACGTAGTTGCCGAGATGAACATCATCGGTGACGTCGCCGATCGAATCGCGATTCTAGTTGACGACATGATCGATACCGCAGGTACCCTGACCATGGCGGCGGAAGCGCTCAAGAAGGAGGGCGTAAAAAAAATCCTCGGCTGTTGCACGCATGCCGTTCTGTCGGGACCGGCGATCCAACGCATCGAAGAATCGCCGCTCGAAGAACTGATCGTCACCAATACGATTCCCCTTGCGCCGCAGGCGCAGGGCTGCAGGAAAATTAAGATCCTTTCAGTGGCGCACTTGCTCGGCGAAGCGATCCGGCGCACCCATGAAGAAGAATCGATCAGCTCGTTATTCGTCTAAATCGCAGGAGGTAGTTTTCGTTGGAAACGCTCGAGATCAGCGCTGACGCGCGCGAAAAGAAAAATAAACGTGATGCCAAACGGCTGCTGCGCAACGGAAGGATTCCGGGGATTCTCTATGGACCAAAAATGCAGCCGGTGGCCCTCGAATTCAACAAGCGTGAGTTTTCCAGCCGAATCGCCGGCCTCGAAGGTTCGCATTTGGTGCGTCTGAAGTCTGCCGCAGCCACATTGGCGGATAAAGTCGCACTGGTCAAAGACATGCAATACCATCCAATTACGGGCGACGTGATTCACGCCGATCTCTACGAAGTCGATCTCAGTGCAAAAATTGCCGTTCATGTGCCGCTTCATTTCGTGGGCAAGGCAGCCGGCGTTGTGCGGGGTGGCATTCTGCAACCGATCATTCGAGAAATTGAAGTCGAGTGTTTGCCCTTGGATATCCCGGCATACTTTGATGTTGATGTGAGCGCCCTCGACATCGGGGATTCCGTTCATATCGAGGATCTGCGCATGCCCGAAGGCGTCACGGCGATTTACGAGTCTAACTTGGCTCTGGTTGCGGTGGTGCCGCCGACGGTCGAGGAAGCGCCGTCGGCCGCCGCTGCCCCGGTTGAGGGAGCAGAAGTTATCCCTGCTGCAACCGAATCGATCAAGGAAAACGAATCCTGAGTTGAACATGTCGGGGCGGTCCGATGAAATTGATCGTCGGTCTGGGGAATCCCGGCGAACGCTACAAGCTCACGCGGCATAATCTAGGATTTCGGGTGGTTGACCGGTTGGCCTTGAAAGCCGGCATTAGCTTAAGCGAAAAGCGTTGCGAGTCGGTTCTGGGACGAGGGCTGTGGAATGACCAGACGATAGTTCTGGCCCAACCGCAAACGTTCATGAATCGCAGCGGCGCGGCGGTTAATTGCCTTCTCGCGGAAAGCGCGTGTGACGCGGCTAATCTGGTGGTCATTTACGATGATCTCGATTTGCCTTTCGGTCAGGTAAGAATTCGCTCGAGAGGGAGCGCCGGCGGCCACCGTGGAATGCTCTCGGTTGTGGAATTCGTGGGCACAGCGGGGTTTCCCCGGATCCGCTTGGGAATCGGACGGCCTGCTGATGGAAGGGATCCAGCCGATTACGTCCTGGAAAAATTCGCCGAGACCGAACTCAGCTCGATAGACGAGTTCGTCGAGCAAGCGGCGGAATCGGCAATTTGCCTGGTCCAACACGGGATCCACCGAGCGATGGCTCTTTACAACCGGCTGCGCGATTAATTCCCCTGCGTTGTATTGCGCCAAGTCGTATGTTAGACAAAACAATTCATTATGGAGGGTGGCGCTCGTGACCAGTTATGAGACCCTATTTGTCGTTCATCCGGAACGAGGGACTAGAATCAAGGAGTTTGTTGAGAGATTCAAAAAGGTCATCGAGGGTCAAAACGGTACCCTCGCCCAGGTGGACGAATGGGGTATGCGAGATCTGGCTTACCGGATCGATAAACAGAGCAAGGGTCACTACGTTTTGCTCACGTATAACGCCAGCGGCCGGGCCGTCGAGGAGTTGGAGCGTAATCTTAAGCTAACCGACGGTATTCTCCGATACCTGACGGTTCGAGCCCGGGAAACCGCTAGCACGAGCCCGGCGGGCATAAAAGGAAATCCGGATCAGCCTCGACCGACTTCCGAAGGTGAAGGTCCAAAGACTGCACCGGTAGCGTAGAGCTCACGGCGCCGGGTGCCGTCCATGGGCGAGTACAATAAGGTGATCATGCTCGGGAATCTCACCAGAGATCCCGACCTTCGCTACACGCCGACCGGAATGCCGGTCTGTGAGTTTCCGCTTGCGGTCCATCATCGCTACCGCTTAAACGACGAACTCAAGGAAG
>JBIOXP010000176.1:0-6944 GCA_044869705.1 Binatia bacterium
TGCGGCTGTTCGGCTTCTTTGCCCAGTCGTTTCTTGCGGTCTGCTTCGTAATCGCTGTAGTTCCCCTCGAACCAGACGACCTTGCTGTCGCCCTCGAACGCCAGGATGTGTGTGGCGATGCGATCGAGAAACCAGCGGTCATGGGAGATCACCACAGCGCAACCGGCGAAGTTTTCCAACGCTTCCTCGAGCGCGCGCAAAGTGTTCACGTCCAGATCGTTGGTCGGCTCGTCGAGCAGCAAGACATTGGCGCCTTCCTTGAGCATCTTTGCCAGATGAACACGATTGCGCTCGCCGCCGGAAAGACCGCCGACTTTCTTTTGCTGGTCGGTGCCCGAAAAATTGAACCGCGCGACGTAGGCGCGCGAGTTCACGTCGCGGTTGCCGATTTTCATCTGATCGGCTCCGCCGCTGATCTCCTCCCAGATCGATTTGTTCGCGTTAAGCGATCGGCTTTGGTCAACGTAACCCAGGACAACGGTTTCGCCTAATCGGATTCTGCCGGCATCGGGTTTGTCCTGGCCGATAATCATACGGAACAATGTGGTCTTGCCGGCCCCGTTCGGGCCGATGACGCCGATAATGCCGCCGGGCGGCAGCTTGAAATTCATCTCATCGATCAGCAATCGATCGCCAAACCCTTTGCTCACGTTTTCCGCTTCGATCACGACCGTGCCGAGACGGGGTCCCGGCGGAATCGGAATTTCCAGGTCCTCGCGGCGCTTCTGCGCTTCCTGATCGAGGAGCGCTTCATAGGCCGTGATGCGCGCTTTGCCCTTTGCCCGGCGTGCTTTGGGCGACATGCGAATCCACTCGAGCTCGCGCTCGAGGGTTTTTTGCCGCTCGCTCTCTGATTTTTCTTCGCGCCGGAGCCGCTCCTGTTTCTGTTCAAGCCAGGAAGTGTAATTGCCCTTGAACGGAATACCCTGGCCGCGGTCCAACTCCAAAATCCAGCCGGCGACATTATCGAGAAGATACCGGTCGTGGGTCACGGCGATGACCGTACCGGCGTAACTTTGCAGATGGTGCTCAAGCCACGCGACCGACTCGGCGTCGAGGTGATTGGTCGGCTCATCGAGCAACAAAATATCCGGTTTCTGTAACAGCAGACGGCAAAGCGCGACCCGGCGCCGCTCGCCACCCGATAGTATTTTCACGGGAGTTTCCGCGGGCGGGCAGCGGAGCGCGTCCATGGCCATTTCCAAGCGCGCGTCGAGATCCCACGCCTCGAGATGATCGAGCTTCTCCTGAACTTCGCCCTGGCGCTCGAGAAGCTTGTTCATCTCGTCGTCGGACATAGTCTCGCCAAATCTGGCGTTGATCTGCTCAAATTCCCGTAGCAGCTCGATTGTCTCCTGAACCGCTTCCTCAACCACCTGGCGAACGGTACGGGCATCATCGAGCAACGGCTCCTGCTCGAGATAGCCGACGGTATAGCCGGGCGACAACACGGCCTCGCCGTTGATCTCCTTGTCCACGCCGGCCATGATGCGCAGCAGCGACGACTTTCCCGACCCGTTAAGACCGATCACGCCGATTTTGGCGCCGTAAAAATAGGACAGATAGATATCTTTGAGGACGGCGCGCTTGTCGTAGTACTTGCTGACGCCGACCATCGAGTAAATGACTTTGTTGGGTTCAGCAGCCATAAGTCAAAAAACTTACCTTGGAAAGAATTTCTTAAACGCTAACCTGTCGGCTTGGGTTGTGCAAGAAAGGCTTATGGGCCGCTGCGCGAACGCGCGGTCGGCGCCCTGTCCAAGAATAACTTCGAGTACCTGGGAGTTTGCGCTTATTTGTTGACGCGAATAAACATGTAAGGCTCGATGAGGGGAATCTTGAAGATGAGATCCCATTCATTCGAACAGTGCTCGCAATCATCGCCTCGAGACGTGAACCAAAGCCGTGCTTCATGGTACGATAGCGCGATGGGTGCATCGCTATCAGCGGTCCAATATTTGTCATAGTTGGCATTTAGCTTGATGAAGTGAAGCCGCGCGGGCCCTCCTCCAATACGGCTTCCCAAGGAGCGCAGCAAGCGAACCTGGCGCACATACAAATTGAGAAAGGCGTTGGAATCGGTCACTGGAATCATCGCCTTGATTATCCGGCCCCAGACATCGAAATCACTGTAGGGCCGTTCGCGATAGCCCTGCGCCGCGTATAAGTCGACGTCATTGGCGAAATGGAGCAAAATATAGCCACCCGGTTTGATCACGCGCCGCATCTCCTGTAGCGCTCGTTCAGGATTGGGGATGTGTTCGAGGACGCGGAAAGTCGAAAGCCCATCGAACGTGTTATCCGGGAACGGCATGTGGGTCGCCGACGCTTCGACAAACGGTTTATGAAAGAAGCGCCGCGCCGACCTGGATATTTCCAGCGCCGTATAATCGTCGACGATATCTTGAAATAGACCGCTCCCCGCGCCGACCTCCAATATCTTCTTATTCTTGAGGCTATACCGATTGACGAATTCAGCGGCGATTTGGGGAGTTCTCGTAACCAGCGTAGCGCGCTCGGCGGAGTCTTTGTAAAGATCGTCTTTGCCGCTCTGGGGATCAGTGGAGTAAGCCTTGTCGTAAAAGCTACGCGACGCCGCTTGGAGCGATTCGTCTCCCTGTGGGTCAACGCTCCATGGAAACATGATAGCGGTTGCAGCTACGCTAGCCGCAAGAACTGATGAGTATCCAACAATCAAAATCCGCCGGATCCGGTTCATTCTCGTCTGTGGTTACGACAACAAGTATCCATCGGTGGAGGTTACGTGGCCATTGCGATTCGATAGGGATAATTATCCGGCTCAGGAATAAGTGTAGCAGATTTCAGGAACTCATGGACAAACAAATACCGACGCTGCGCGTTGGGCTCAGTGATCACTGGCCCTTTCCGCCGCTCCGGAAGCTACAAACAACCGCCGTCGCCCTGCTCATCGGACCGCCGCGTGCTGGTGCTCGGCGAACCCTAACGATGCGCGGTCTGGTGCGCGGATTGGCGCGCTTAAGTAGACGATTGAGACGAGAGCGATGGCGGCAACGCCGGTACCATTCATGGGGCTTGAATGACGCTGATAATGGTTTCTTGTACTCCGAGCCGAAGGTGTGACACTTCTTGTGGCGCGAGAGGGACGGTGATTTTGGAGAGACTCAATTTTGATGGGTGAACTCAAATTTGGCTTGCTGCTGCCTCATTTCTGTGAGCACGCGTCAATCGAGCAATGCCTAGTCGGCGCTCAACGCGCCGAGGGGTACGGTTTCGATTCGGTCTGGGTGAGAGATCATCTGGTGTTCGAGCCGCACGGCATCGAGGGAACGAACAACACGCACATTGACGGGTTGCTGACGCTTGCCGCGGTCGCCGCGGCGACGAAGAAGATCGCGCTCGGGACGTCGATGACGATCTGTCACCGCCATCCGATCCATCTGGCGCAGGCCTTCGCCGCGTTGAGCCAGATCAGCCGCGGCCGGATGATCATGGGAATCGGCCTCGGCGGCTTCCCCCACGAGTTTGCCGCCGCAGGCTATCCGACGGGTATCGCTGAACGCGCCGAGCTGGTTCGAGCCAACGTCGAGATCTGCCGCCGCCTGTGGGCCGGCGAGCAGGTCACGTTTAAAAACGACTGTTTCGATTTTTCCGACGTGGCGCTTAAGCCGACACCGCTGCAGCCGATCCCGATCTGGTCCGGCGGCGGAACTCCGGCGGCCTGCCGCCGCGCGGTCGAATACAGCGATGGCTGGATGCCGGCACGCATCACACTCGCGACCTTTGAAAAGCTCGCCGGTTACATCCGCAAGCTTTGTGAGAATGCTGGCAAGCCGATGATCAGCGCTGCCGTCATGCCGTTTACCAGCGTCGCCGCTAATCGTGCCACAGCGCTGGCGCCGGTCAACATCGAGGCTTTGATCGCCGAAGCAAACAAGTTTCCAACCTGGGTCAAGCCGTCCAGCGGAATCTTTTCCACGCTCGACGATATCCGCGGTTTCATTGTCGCAGGAACGCCGGCGGACATCGTGCGCGAAGCGCGCGCCTATGAAGCAGCCGGCGCCGATCTCATCGTGTTCGATCTGCGTTTTCGTTACGCCGATTGGCTGGAGCAGATCGAGCTGTTAGGAAAAGAGGTTTTGCCCGCGCTGAAAAATTCTAATTGACAGCTTCGTCGCGGGCTGAATATAAGGGCTCAATTTTGCGCGGGAGAACTAAAATGCACAGACACGTCACTGCGCTCGATCGGCGCCGATTCTTGCGACAGAGCGCAGCTCTAGGATTGGGAACGCTGTTCGCGCCGGCCTTGTCTTCAAAAGCGTGGGCGGCATCCAGAGACCGCATCGTCATTTATCAAGGCGTCAGCCTGGACTCGCTTCATCCATACGGTTACAGCGGCGGCGGCATCACTGGCATATGGCGCCACATCATCGAGCCGCTGATCCAGATGGATTACGACAAAAATGAGTACGTCGGCGTGCTGGCTCAGTCGTGGGAGTTTCAGGGGCGCAAGTGGATTTTTCATTTGCGCAAGGGCGTGCGTTTTCACAACGGCGCGCCGTTCACCTCGAAGGACGTTGCCTACTCCATCGACAAATTGCAGAACGACAAGCGCAGCTTGCAGGGCGCCTACGTGCAAGGCGTCGAGGTGGAAACGCCCGACGATTACACGGCGGTGCTTACGACCAGGAGTCCCAATGCGCTGTTGCTCACCCGGCTTGAAACCCGGTTTATCCTCTCGAAGGCGTACGGCGACGATCTGGACAACGCTACGGCCGGCACCGGGCCATATAAATACGCGAGCTGGCAGCGTGGCGGCAACCTGGTACTGCGGCGCAATGACGAGTACTGGGGTCCCAAGCCGCAGATCCGAGAAGTGATTATCAAAGGCGTCAAGGAAGAAGCGGCGCGCGTGGCCGGACTTCTGGCGGGCCAGGCGGATCTGATCAGCAACGTGCCTATCGAAGATGTCGACCGCATCGCCAAGCATCCGCGCGTTCGGCTTCAGGAGGTGGTCGGCTTTCGCATGTATTTTCTCGGCATGAACGTGCAGATGAAACCGTTCGACAACAAGCTCCTGCGTCAGGCGATCAACTACGCGCTCGATCCCTACGTCATGTTGAAGCACATCTACGACGGCCACGGCGCGGTGGTGAACGGCCCGCTGGGCTCGAATTGGGTCGGCTTCGACCCGAAGATCAAGCGCTATCCCTATGATCCTAAGAAGGCGCGCGAGCTGCTGACCAAAGCCGGTTATCCGAACGGACTCGATACCAAGCTCTATCTCGCGCCGGACCGCCACCTCAAAGGCAAAGAGGTCTGCGAAGTGATCGCCGATCAGTTGGGAAAGATCGGTATCAAAGTCGAGCTGGTGCCGCAGGAGTACGCGATCTACTGGGGCAAGGACGGCGTCAACGGCGGCAAGTTGCCGTTCTACTACGCCGGCAGCAACGGCAGCGACGCCGATGTCTATTTCGAACAATACTTTCGCACCGGCGGTTCCAAGCGCATCAACTACAATAATCCGGAATTCGACAAGCTCATCGACGAGGAACAGCGCACCGGCGATCACACGAAGCGTATCGCGATTCTCCATCAGGCGGGCCGCATTCTCATGGAAGACGTACCCTTCGCGCCGCTCTATACGCTCGCGGAACTTTACGGTGTGCAGCGAAACGTTATCTGGAAGGGCTCACCGGACGGTAAGATTCTCGCCGAGGATATGAAAATCAAAGGTTAAGCGACTCGACGAATCTATTGCGTAAAGGAATACAGCTGGAGAGCAATGGGCAACCAAGCTGTCGGGCTTCGTTTCTTTGATTTCGCTCTGAGAACGCCAAGCGCCTCTCTTTTGCCATCTATCCAACGTAAGCGGGTTGCTGCAAGACTCAGTAGACTTAGGCAAGTCTGGCACGATTGGTTGTCTTCAACACTAATCAGGCGTTCGATATCCTTTGCCCTTCGTGTAAGAAGGGGAGTGCAAAATCATCAATCTATCGCGCAAGTACGAACCATTAAGAATAAAAAGTCGAAGCTCGCGATTTTGGATATCCGCGAGCGATTTAGCTTCCGGACCTCAGGGTTTCCGTTTGCCGACAGAAGCAGTGTACGATCAATCTTCCTGCAGGATCGCTTCGGCGTCGATCGTGATTTCGACCATGTTGCCGACGACGACGCCACCTTTGTCTAAAGTGCTGTTCCAGCTCACGCCGAAATCTTGGCGCTTGATCGTGGCGGTTGCGGTGAAGCCTGCTCTGGCTTTCGGTCCTTTATCTATTCCGTCTTCCCACCAGGGAGTCTGCCACTGGCCGAGATAACGGACGCGCAGCGGCACTGTGCGGGTAATGCCGCGAATCGTTAGCTCGCCCGTGAGAACCGCTTCGTCCGCGCCGGCCAGCTCGATTTGCTTGCCCGCGAAAGTGATCCTCGGATATTTCTCCACGTCGAGAAAATCCGCGCTCTTCAAGTGGGCGTCGCGATCCGCTTCGCCGGTCCAGATGCCAGCGGCATCGATCGTGACTTCTACGGAAGTCGCGCTCGGGTTCGCCGGATCGAAGGTGAGCGTGCCGTGGATATCTTTGAAATGGCCGCGGACAAAAGTCACCATCATATGGCGCACAGAAAAACCCGCCGCCGTGTGCCCTGGTTCGAAAAACCATTTAGCCATCGTCCGCTCCTTTCGAGGTAAAACTTACCTTAACGCCAATGACCCGGCATTCAACCGTATGAGGCGTTTTAACAGCAGCGGTGAACAGGCAGCCGGTTGGAATTCGCTCACCCAGATATTTGGCCATCATGCTCGTTCTCGCTTACTTCCGCACGCGCATGCCGACTTTGTTATCCCACTGTAGGATCTTGTCGCTCTTAGGCAGGGGTGCTTCGGCAACGTCGCCTACTGATACGCCGTATTTCCAGTCCGCCGGGCAGATCGCGATGTAACGCGCGTAGCCGCCTAGGCCGCCGGC
>JBIOXP010000177.1:0-2362 GCA_044869705.1 Binatia bacterium
ATATTTTCCAATTCGAGGAACTGACGATCGGAGCGCATCTCCATTCGCCTCGGACGCTCCAGCGGAACAGAGAATTCAGATCGGATCGTGCCGGGACGGTGGCTGAATACCAGCACCCGGTCGGACAATAAAATAGCTTCAGAGATCATATGAGTAACGAAGATGACGGTCTTTTTCGTCTCCCGCCAGATGCGCAATAACTCGAGTTGCATAAAGTTGCGGGTTTGTGCGTCCAGAGCGGCAAAAGGCTCGTCCATCAAAAGAATTCTCGGGTTTACCGCCAACGCACGCGCGAGATTGACGCGCTGTTGCATGCCGCCGGAAAGCTCGTGGGGATAATGATTCGCAAAACCCGAGAGGCCCACAAGGTCGAGATATTTGCGCGCGATTTGTTCCACTTCCTTGCGCTCGGGCACGCGCCCTTCCAGTCCGAGTAAGATATTTTTTAGGCTGGTGCGCCAGGGAAGAAGGGAAGCGCTCTGAAAAACAAAACCCATGACCAACTCGCGATCGAATTCATCGAAAGGTTTACCGTCAATCAGAATTTCGCCGCGGCTGCGCGGTAGCAAGCCATTGATCACCCGCAGCATGGTAGTTTTACCGCAGCCGCTCGGTCCGACGACGCTGACAAATTCGCCATCCCGAAGAGAACAGTTGACGTTTTGGAAAATTTTGAATGGATCGCGCTCGGGTCGCGGTATTTCCTTCGCCAGGTCCCTGAGCTCCAATACCGGGGTTGCCACCCTCAGCCTCCCTGCGCTTCGCGCCGCCACGGCGTAACATAGCTCTCGATACGGCGCACGAGCTCGAATCCGAGAATTCCTAAGACGGCAAACGCAGCGACGCCGACAAACAAAATCGGCACGTTTAGGGTCTGGCCGGCGAAGAAAACCAAATAACCGAGTCCTTCGGTCGCGCCGAACCATTCGGCGATCGCGACGCCGGTCAGTCCGCGACCGATCGCCAGTCGAATGCCGGCAAGGATGAAGGGGACCGAGGCGGGAAGCAGAATTTTAAGAAACAATGCCCGGGAGTTGAGGCGGAAAGAGCGGGCGAGCTCGACGTATTCCCGATTGACCACGCGCATCCCGTAGTAGGAGTTGATCAGAATCGGAAAGACGCACCCCAAAAACACAATCGCTACCTTCGAACCGCCGCCAATGCCGAACCAAAGCAACAGGACCGGAGCGAAAGCGATGCGCGGCGTGGTGTAAAGCGTCGCCATCCAGGGATTGACGTAATCGCGCAGGCGCGGGTTCAGCGCCATCAAAAAACCGAGAGGCACTCCGGCCAGGATGCTGAGCACAAAGCCATAGAAAAAGATCCATGAGCTCGCCCAGAGATGCGGGTATAGCTCTCCGGTGAGGAAAAGCATTTCATAACCGGTCCGGGCCACGACAATGGGAGAAACCAACAGGGAGGGATCATTGATGACGTCCACGGCCATCTCATGCCAGAGCAGGAGGCCGGCCGCGATTGAGCCGATTTTGATCAGATTTGAGTTGAGCGTGCGCGGCTGTCGGTTCATCGCGAGGATGCGCCGAGATCTATTCCACGGTCCATTCGGCGCTTTGTCGCCACGGGGCGATTTTTTGTTCCAGCCGTTTTATCAAATTAAAGCTGACCAGCCCGATGACTGCGAGCAACGTGACGGTGACAAATAACTTCGGACTGTCCCATGTCTCCGAGGAGTCGCGCAGCAAATAGCCGAGGCCGGCATTTGCGGCCATCAGCTCGGCGACGATGACTCCCAGCAAAGCTCGACCCACGCCAAGGCGCATTCCGGTGATGATGTAGGGGAGGGCTCCCGGGAAGCGGATCTTGTAAGTTGTTTCCCAACGACTCAAGCGCAGGGATTTGGCCAATTCGAGCCAAATCGGATCCAAGTGTTTAATGCCGGCAGCGGTATTCAGGATGATTGCCACTGCGGTGATCTTGAAGACCACGATTACTTTGGAAAGCATGCCGATCCCGAACCAAATGATGATCAAAGGCACGACCGTGATGATCGGGATGGAGTACAGTGCGGCAATCCACGGGTCCATAATTTCGTCGAACCATCGGTGCATGCCCATAAGATAACCGACGATGATGCCGACAACTGTCGCGGTGGCAAAGCCATACGTGAACTCGATCAGCGTGGCGGCAAAATGCTTGTTCAACTGTCCGGAAACTGCCAAGCGCCAGAATGACCTGAGCACACTGCTAGGCGGCGGAATCAAAAGTTCGTTTTCCAAGAGAACTCGAGCGAGCAGTTCCCAAAGCAACAAGCCGGCGAAAATTGAAATGCAGCCACGTAAGATATCTCTTCTAAGGGGCTGAGAAAGGAAGCCAATTTTGTAGTGAGCACGGATCGCCGTTG